>JACQFG010000292.1 GCA_016200155.1 Planctomycetota bacterium
CGAAGGCGACGCGCGCAAGCTGATCAAAAGCGGCGCCAAGAACACGGACTCGGCGGTCGCCCGGGAGCTGGAGGACGCACAGCAAAAAGGCCTGCCGCCACCGGCGCCGCGCGAGCTGGGCTCGGGCAAGCCGAAGCCTTATGTGCTGACCCTGGCCAATGGCGTCCAGAGCAAGGTCACCTATAGCTGGGTGGAGCTGGGCCCGCAGGAACGCCGGGCCTTGAACCTCGATAACGCCGCCCGCACCGATGCCACGCGCAACGCCGCCTGGCACGCCGCCAGGCTCGCACGTAACGAGGGAACGGCGACCCAGCTTCCCGAGCCTGCCGGCGGCACCGACAAGTTCATCCTGCAAGGCGCTCTCTTCTACAGCCGCGAGTGCAAGGACCGCAACCTCCCCGAAGAAGAACGCCGCAACAAGGAAGTCGAATACTTCATCCTGACCCGCGATCCGGAATTCCTCCCAGGCAGCGACACCCGCTCTCCGAAGATCGACGGCAGCTACCTCGTCAGTGCCGAGGCCCAGCGCGGCGAAGGCTCCGGACCCACCGTCAACTTCCGCTTCAACCTCGAAGGCGGCAACCTGTTCGGCACCATCACCGGCAAGAACGTCTCCGAAGACGCCGGCCACGCCAGCGGCACCAAGAAACTTCGCCACCTCGCCATCATCCTCGACGGCATGGTCATGTCCGCCCCGACCATCAACTCGCGCATCTCGAACTCCGGCCAAATCAGCGGCAAGTTCACCCAGAAGGAAGTCGACTCCCTCGTCAACATCCTCCGCGCCGGCCGGTTGCCCGCGACCCTCAAGCCGCAGCCCGTCAGCGAAAGCAGCATCTCCGCCACCCTCGGCGACGACACCATCGCCGCCGGCGTCAACGCCATCCTCCTGTCCTTCGCCGCGGTGCTGATCTTCATGATCGTCTACTACCGCTTCGCCGGCCTGGTCGCCAGCGTCGCGCTGATGGCCAACCTGCTGCTCACCGTCGGCTTCATGGTCGCCGTCCAGGCCACCTTCACCCTGTCCGGCCTTGCGGGCATCGTCCTCACCCTCGGCATGGCCGTCGACGCCAACGTCCTCATCTACGAGCGCCTTCGCGAAGAACGCGAACGCGGCGCCAGCTTGTTGCAGGCCATCCGCAACGGCTACGATCGAGCCTTGCCCACCATCATCGATACCCACTTATCCAGCATCTTCACCGCCATCGTCCTCTACGTCGTCGGCAACGACAACCTCAAGGGCTTCGCCATCAGCATGACGGTCGGCCTCGTCATCAGCCTGTTCACCTCGCTGTTCATGACCCGACTCATGTTCGACATCTGGCAGCACAAGGGCTGGCTCACCAAGCTCACCATGATGCGGCTCTTCCACCGCCCCGACTGGGACTTCATGAGCATCCGCTACATCATGTTCGCCGTCACCCTCGGCCTCGCCGTCCTCGGCGCTGCCCTCTTCATCGGCCGCATCCCCAGCGATCTCAACATCGACTTCGTCGGCGGCACCGCCTACGGCGGAAAGCTTACCAAGGCCAAAACCATCGGCGAGCTGCGCCCCCTCTTCGAAGAAAGACACCAGAAGGAAGTCCTTTCCGGCGTCGACGTCAAGGAACTCGACGACAGCATGCGCCGCTATGAACTGACCTTCCGCAAGGGAGACAACAAGCCGCGCACCGTGTCGCTCAGCAACCAGCCCAAGGATGGCAAGGGCACCAAGAAGGACCGCGAGGACGACGTCGCCAAGCGAGCCAGCCTGTTGCCCGAGCCATCCGTCGAACTCCTGTTCAACACCACGAACGTTCAAGAAATCATCAACGAGATGAAGGAAGGCAAGAGCCGCAACTTCGTGATGCGCACGACCGAGAAGGAACCGGAGCTGGTGCAGGCGTGCGTCGATCAGCTTCTGCGCGACGACAGCGGACCGCTGCTCCGCAAGGTTTTCGCGCGCCCCGAAAAGGTGAACGACAAGGGCGAGACGCGCTTCCACTTCTACAAGACGCAAGAAGAAGCGAATGCCACCCCTCCGGCGGAAAAGACGGCCGAAGCCAAGGATACGGGCGACCTGGATGCGACCGCCTCGCCGAGCATTCTCAAGTCGCTGCTCAACCGCGAAGCACGCCGGGAATTCAAGCTGCACGACGAGAAGAAGCCGTTGCCTTTCGTGATCGACGTGGTCACGGAGGGGGCCAGCGACAAGGACGGCAAATATCGCGTGATGAAGGTCGTCTTCGAAGGCATGCAGAAGAAGGACAAGAGCAAGGTCGAGAAAGCGGTGGAATCCGTGGCCGCCGCCTTCGCCACCCGGCCGCTGCCCGATCGGCTGGAGAACTTCGATAGCGCCCTGGCCACCGAGACCCGCTTCCGCGCCATGTGGGCGGTCCTCGCCAGCTGGGCGGCCATCCTCTTATATCTCTGGTTCCGGTTCGGCAACTGGACCTTCGGCCTCGCCGCCGTCATCTGCCTGATCCACGATCTCTTCTTCACCCTCGGCGCCATCGCGATCTGCCACTTCTTCCACGGCGGACCGCTCGGCTTCATCGGCGATGCGCTGATGCTCGAGGATTTCAAGGTAGATTTACCCGCCGTCGCCGCCTTGCTCACCCTCGTCGGCTACTCCGTCAACGACACCATCGTCGTCTTCGACCGCATCCGCGAGGTGCGCGGCAAGAACCCCGACCTCACGCCGAAAATGCTCAACGACAGCATCAATCAGACTCTGAGTCGAACGATCTTGTCATCGTTGACGGTGTTCCTCGTCGTCGTCGTGCTCTACATCTTCGGCGGTCCGGGCGTGCACCTGTTCGCGTTCATCATGGTGGTCGGCGTGGTGGTCGGCACCTACAGCTCGATCTACATCGCCGCTCCGCTGCTGCTGATGTTCGGCGAAGGCAAGCACGAGGAGACCGCCATGGTCGGCGCCAAGCCGGCAATGCCGACGCCGCAGGGCGCGACGGTGTAACCCGGTCTCCGTTTAGGCGACCGGCAAAAGCAAGTGTACCAATCACGACGCGGAGCGTCGTGCCACATTGTGGCACGACGCTCCGCGTCGTGGTATTTTTTCTTCTGCCGGTCGCCTTAGCGCCCGCGCGGCGCCACGCGGGCGCTAAACGAAGACAGCTATTGATCGAACAAATTCCGCTCCGGCCAGCGTTTCACCTTGTCGGCCGCCTGATGCACCAGGGGATCGATCTTCGCGGTCAACCCTTTGCGCGTGTTGAACAGGACTGCCCAGCACAGCCCGTCATGGCGGCGCACGAGGATGGTCTCGGTGCCGTCGAGCGAGTCGGTGTGCCAGGTGTTGATATTGCCGCGACCGAGTTTGCGCACCTGCCAGCCGCAGCCGTAACCGACGCTGGACTCCTTCACGGCCCCAAGATCCGGGGCCGTGAACATCGTCTTGATGCTGTCGGCCTTCAGGATCTTGCACTTCTCGGGCTGATCGAACGCCGAGCCGAAGCGCACGAGGTCCGGCGCGCTCGATATCCAGCCGCCGTGCGCATCCATCGCTTCGAGGTACCATGCCCCGTAGGGCACGGGCACCGGCTTGCCGAGGTTCGGGCCCAGGACAGCGTTGGCCTCGCGCTTGTTCGCATCGTAATAACGAACCTCGTTCTTCGCCGTCGTCAGCGTGTGGCCGAGCTGGGTGTTCTTGACGCCGATCGGGTCGAACAGATGCTTCTGCACGGCCGCCTCGTAGGACTGCTTCGTCACCTTTTCGATCACGCGGCCCAGGATGCAATAGCCGTAGTTGGAGTAGGCATAGCGCGTGCCCGGATCGAAATCGAGCTTCTGCTTGTTCATGTAATGGATGATGTCGATCGGCTTGGCCGGCGGTTTGACGTTCTGATCTTTCGCGATGACGATGGGCCGAAACATCGGATCGAACGATTTGCCGCGATCGAATCCGGCGGTGTGGTGCATGAGCTGGCGGATGGTGATCTTCTTGAGCCGTGGGTCGGCGTTGTCGGGCAGCGCGATCTTGAGGATCACGAACGGGTTGTCGTCCAGCTTCAACAGGCCCAGCTCGATGAGCCGCAGGATCATGGCCGCGGTGATCGGCTTGGAGATGCTGGCGATGCGAAAGCGCATGCCGGGCTGGACGGGCAGGCCGAGCTGGTTGTCGGCATGCCCGAAGCCGCGGGCGTAGACGAGCTTGCCGTCCTTGGCGACGGCGAGGGCGGCGCCGGGGACGTCGTAGTCGCGCATGAACTTGAGCATCATGTCGTCGAACGGCGCGAGGTCGGCGTCGGCGAGGCCGGTGACCGGGATTTTCTTGTCCTGGGCGGGTGCCGGCAGAGGATGCACGGCAACGGCGAAGCAACACGCGCAAAACAGCCAGAATGCAGCAAGGGTA
>JACQFG010000293.1 GCA_016200155.1 Planctomycetota bacterium
AAATAGGTCGGCTGAGATTGATGCGCGAAAAAAGAATTTCGACAAAGGACATCATTTGAAGTGCCTGCATGTGGCCTCGGAGGTGGCGGGGTTTGCGAAGACCGGCGGACTTGCCGACGTCGTCGGGTCGCTGCCGATCGCGCTGACCAGCCGCGGCATCGACACCATCGTCGTCATGCCGTTCTACCGGGCCTGCCGATCGAGCAAGCAGCCGATCGAGCCGACCGAGCATCGCTTCCGCGTGCCGATCGGCGAGCGCGTCGTCGAAGGCCGGCTGTGGCGCTCGAAGCTGCCGGGATCCGACGTGCCGGTGTATCTCATCGAGCAGGACGACTATTTTGATCGCGATGCGCTGTATCAGATCACCAACGCTGCGGGCGAAAAGGTCGATCATGCCGACAACAGCGCTCGCTTCGGCTTCTTCTCGCGCGCCGTCCTCGAAGCGATTCGGCTCCTCGACTTCTGGCCCGACATTCTCCACCTGCACGACTGGCAGACCGGCCTGGCCGGCGTCTATCTCCGCGAGCTGTATCAAAAGCACGCCAAGCCCGACCTGCGCGATCGTTATGCGTCGATCCGCACCTTCTTCACGATCCACAACTTGGCCTACCAGGGCACGTTCTGGCACCTCGATGTGCCGATGCTCGGACTGCCGTGGCGCCTCTTCAACATGGATCAGCTCGAGTTTTACGGCAAGCTCAACTTCCTCAAGGCCGGGCTCGTGTACGCCGACATGCTCACCACCGTCAGCCCGACGTACGCCAAGGAAATCCAGACCACCATGTACGGCTGCGGCCTGCAGGGCGTCCTGATGCAGCGCAGCGATCGGCTGCACGGCATCGTCAACGGCATCGACGACCGCATCTGGAATCCCGCCCTCGACCCGCACGTCGCCGCCAAGTACGATGCCGATTCCCTGGACAAGGGCAAACCACTGTGCAAGACCGCGTTGCAAAAGCACTTTGGTCTCGACGTCAATCCGCGCACGCCCTTGCTCGGCATCATCAGCCGGCTGGCAACGCAGAAGGGCTTCGACCTGATTCAAAAAGTCGTGCCCGCCGTTCTGAAGGACGGAGTGCAGCTCGCGGTCCTTGGCGACGGCGACAAGATCTACGCCGACATGTTCCTTGAACTCAAGCAGCGCTTCCCCGGCCAGGTCGGCGTTCACCTGGGCTACAGCGATCCACTCGCGCATCAAATCGAAGCGGGGGCGGACCTATTCCTCATGCCGAGCAACTACGAGCCGTGCGGCTTGAATCAACTCTACAGCCTGAAGTACGGCACCGTCCCCGTCGTCCATACCACGGGCGGTCTGGCCGACACGGTCGTCGATGCCACGCCGCCGAACATCGCTGCCGGCCGCGCGACCGGGTTCACGTTCGTTTCTTATGCGGCCGCGGCGTTCAGTGACGCCCTGCGCCGCGCGCTGGCGATGTACCAGAACGACTCGGCCAAGTGGAAGCAGCTTCAGCGCACCGGCATGGCGCAGGACTGGTCCTGGAGCCGCAGCGCTGCCGAGTACGAACGCCTCTATCGCCGGGCGTTGCTGCAGATTTCGTAGGATACATTTAGCCCGCCATTCATGGCGGGTCTGCCGTCGCCCGCCATGAATGGCGGGCTATTTTGCATGGGACCCGCATCATGTCGGAAGTAGCTCTGGCGTTTTTCTGGCACCAGCATCAACCCTACTATCCCGACGATCTCACCGGCGAAAACGCCATGCCCTGGGTCCGCCTGCACGGCGTCAAGGACTACGTCGGCATGGCGCTGCACCTGCTCGAAGTCCCCGAGATGCGCTGCACGATCAACCTCGTCCCCAGTTTGCTCGTGCAGATTCTTGCCTACACCGACAAGGGCGCCAGCGATCGCTTCCTTGATCTCGCCCGTATCCCGGCCAAGGACCTCAGTCAGCATGACGCGATCGAGCTGCTCGATTCGTACTTCATGGCGGCGGCCGATCACATGATCAAGCCGTGGCCGCGCTTCTGGGAGCTGTATCAGCGGCGTGGTCTTGGCCGCAATTCGGCGCGCGAGGCCCTGCGGCGCTTTCCGGAACGCGATCTGCGCGACCTGCAGACGCTGTACAATCTCGCCTGGATTCATCCGCTGATCTTCGAAAAGGACGCCGACCTTCGGCAACTGCGCGACAAGGGCCGGCATTACACCGAGGACGACAAGAAGCACGTCCTCGACAAGCATCTCGACATCCTTCGTCAGATCATCCCGCTGCACAAGAAGCTGGCGGAGTCCGGCCAGGTCGAGCTGACGACGACGCCGTTCTATCATCCGATCTTGCCGTTGCTGTTCGACAAGAAGCTGGCCCGCGAGGCGATGCCGGGCGTCAAGCTGCCGCGCTACACGGGGGGCTATCTCGACGATGCCGAGATCCACGTGCGTCGGGCGGTGCAGCATCATGCGGACCTGTTCGGCGCCCCGCCGCGCGGACTTTGGCCCGCCGAGGGAAGCGTCTGTCAGGCGATGCTGCCGCTGCTCGCGAAGCACGGCATCCGCTGGATTGCCACCGACGAGGGCATCCTCACGCAGGCGACGCAGGGCTTCGTCAGCCGCGATCATCATGGCCACATCCGCAACCCGAGCCATCTGTATCGTCCCTACCAGGTGCGCGAAGGCGAACACGCGCTCGGCATCGTTTTCCGCGATCACGCCCTGAGCGACATGATCGGCTTCCATTATCAGCGCTCCAACGGCGCCGATGCGGCGCACGATTTCGTCCGCCACCTGCACGCCATCCGCGCCGCGATCCCCGCCGACGAGCCGGCCTTTGTCAGCGTGACCCTTGACGGCGAGAACTGCTGGGAGCACTATCCCGAAGGCGGGGTGCCGTTCCTGCGCTCGCTCTATCAGCTCTGCACGCGCGACAAGCAGATTCGCCCCGTCAAGATCGGCGCGTATCTCGAGGACAACCCGCCGCGCGATACGCTGCCGCACCTGTTCGCGGGCAGCT
>JACQFG010000006.1 GCA_016200155.1 Planctomycetota bacterium
CGAATCGAGGCCGCGCACGACGGCCGCAGGCTAAAGCCTGCGACTACAAGGCGTTGTGGCAAATTTTGGACGCAACGCAGCGCTGTAGTATTAGTTCATGGGTTTCATGCGTTTCATTGGGGAAGGGGGGGGTGAAATGAATGAAACGCACGCTCAACAACGGACCAAGCACTGCGGGGATTTCAAGGGGCAGCAGCCCCTTGCGTGGCAGGGTGTGTGTATTGGCTGCAGGCGCAACGCAAGTCAATTCTTGGCGTCTTTGCAGCCTTTGCGTGAGGTAACCGGATGAACGAACTCGACCTCTATCGCACGATGCTGGTGATTCGCCGCAGCGAGGAGCAGCTCGTCAAGTCGCATCAGCGCGGACTGATCCACGGCGCGTGTCACACCTACATCGGCCAGGAAGCGATCGCGACCGGCGTGTGCGCCCATTTGTCGAAAGACGACGTCGTCTTCAGTACGCATCGCGGTCATGGGCATGCGCTCGCCAAGGGGGTGACGCCGGAAGCCCTGATGGCGGAGTTGTATGGCCGGGCGGCAGGCGTCTCGCGCGGCCGCGGCGGGTCGATGCACCTGTTCGCCCCGGAAGTCGGGATGATGGGGACCAGCGGCATCGTCGGGCCGTGCATCTTGCAGGCGGCCGGCGCGGGCTACAGCTTTGCGCTGCTCAAGAATCAGCGCGTCGCGGTGGCGTTCTTCGGCGACGGCGCGGTCAACAACGGCGCCTTTCACGAGGGACTCAATCTCGCCGGCATCTGGAAGCTGCCGGTGCTGTTCGTCTGCGAAAACAATCAATTTGCGACCGAGGTGCCGTTCCACGCCGTCGCCGGCAATCCGAGCGTTGCGGCGCGCGGCGCGATCTACGGCATGCCCGGCATCGAACTCGATGGCAACGACGTTCTCGCAATCCGTCAGGCCGCTGACGACGCGGTGCGGCGTGCCCGCGCCGGCGACGGGCCGACGTTGCTCGAGTGCAAGACCTATCGCACTCGGCCACATGCCGAGGGGATGGGTGATTACACCTACCGCACGCGCGACGATGTCGAGTCGTGGAAGAACCGTTGCCCGATCCAGCGGCTGCGCGCGTGGCTGGTCGAAAAGCGTGTTGCCACCGAGGCCGAGCTGGACAAGGTCGACGCGGACATTACCGCCGGCGCATCGGCAGCGAATCAGCGGGCCGAGCAAGCGGCCTGGCCCGACCCGGCAACCGCGGCGAATCATGTGTATGCTCCTCGTTTAGCGCCGGACGGTCGTTTGCAAAAGAGTGACCCACCTGCAAGCAACCTGCGGGCGCTAAACGAAGAGAATCGCCAGATCACTTACATGCAGGCCACCCTCGAAGCGCTCACCTACGAGATGGCCCACAATCCCGGCATCTTCGTCCTCGGCGAAGGCATCGGCCAGCGCGGCGGCAACTTCAAGACCACGGCTGGGCTCTACGATATTCACGGCCCGCAACGTTTGCGCGATACGCCCATCTGCGAACGCGGCTTCGTCGGCCTCGGCTGCGGGGCGGCCATGACCGGCTCGCGCCCCGTCATCGATTTCATGTTCGCCGACTTCGTTCTCGATTCCGTCGGCGAAATCGTCAATCAGATCGCCAAGATGCAATACATGTCGAGCTGCCGACTCAGGATGCCCATCCTCCTGCGCGGCTGCGTCGGCATCGGGCACTCCGCGGCGACGCATCACTCCGGCAACTACTACCCGATGTACGCCCACTTCCCCGGCCTGCGCGTCGTCGTCCCCGCCACGCCGTATGATGCCAAGGGATTGCTGCACCATGCCCTGCGCTGCAACGATCCGGTACTGTTCCTTGAACACCGCGAATGCCTGACGATCAAGGGCAACGTGCCGGCGGAACCCTACGAGATCCCGTTCGGCCAGGCGGCGATCGTGCGCGAAGGCAAGGATGTGACGGTTGTCGCCCTGTGTTACATGGTCCATCAGACGCTCAAGGCGTGCCAGCAACTCCCGGACGTTTCGGTCGAGCTGATTGACCCGCGCACGGTAGCCCCGCTCGACGTAGAGACAATCACGAAGTCGGTGGCGAAGACCGGCCGACTGCTGATCGTCGATGAAGCGTTCTCCACGTACGGCATCGGCGCGGAAATCGCCGCCCGCCTCGCGGATCAAGGGTTTGACAATCTCGATGCGCCGATCAAGCGACTCAATGGCGCTCATACGCCGACGCCGTACAGCCCGACGCTGGAAGCCGCGGTCGTACCGACGGTGGAGCAGATCGCGGCGGCGATTCGCGATTTGCTGGGCGAATGACATTTAGCCCGCCATTAATGGCGGGTCCGACACGCCCGCCATAAATGGCGGGCTATATGGGAAATCCATGGCGATCCCGATCACAATCCCGCGGCTCGGCTGGTCGATGGAAGAGGGCATCTTCCTCGGCTGGCTCAAGAAGGACGGCGACCCCGTGCGCGCCGGCGAGTCGATCTTCCGCCTCGAAAGCGAGAAGGCCGCCGAGGATATCGAGTGTCACGACGCCGGCATTTTGCGCATCGCGCCGAAGGGCCCAAAAGACGGCGACACGTTGCCTGTCGGCTGCGTAATCGGCTACATCGCCTCGGTCGGCGAGGAATTGCAGATTGCCGATTTCAGATTGCCGATTGCAGACAAGTCCGTCGCCCCTAGTGGCGTGGTGCCGGCGGCTCGCCTGCACGTAGCAACAGGCGAGCCGCCTGTTGCCACGACCATTGCCTCGCCGCGGGCACGGCGCGTCGCCACGGAGCTTGGCATCGACTGGACGAAACTGCACGGCACCGGCCGCGGCGGCCGAATCCGCGAGCGCGATGTGCGCGCCGCCGTCTCCTTGTCTCCCGGTCTCCTGGTCTCCTTGTCGCCCATGCGGAAGGCCGGCGTCGCCCGGCTCATCGAGAGCGCGCGCTCGACCGTGCCGGTGACGCTCACGACGACCGCCGACGTCACCGAGCTTGCCAATTTTCGCAAGCAGGCCAAGGTTGGTGTGACTGATGTCTTCGTCAAGGCGGTGGCGCTCGCGCTGCAACAACATCCGCTGCTGGCGGCACGCTTTGCCGACGATCATCTGGTGCTGCCCGAGGCGATCAACATCGGCATCGCGATCGATACCGATGCAGGCCTGATCGTTCCCGTCGTGCATAACGCGGCGACGTTGAGCGTCGAGCAAATCGCAATCAAGTCGCGCGACCTGATCGAACGCGCCCGCACCGGCAAGCTGACGAGCAAGGACCTGCAGGGCGGCGTCTTCACCATCACGAACCTCGGCATGTTCGGCATCGACGCTTTCACGCCGATCATCAACTATCCGGAAGCCGCCATCCTCGGCATCGGCCGGATTCGGCGCGTGCCGGTGTTCGTCGGCGACCAGGTTGCGGCGCGCGATGAGGTGACGTTGAGTTTGACGTTCGATCATCGCGTCGTCGATGGAGCGCCGGCGGCGCGGTTTTTGCGCTCGCTGGTGGCCGCGATCGAAAGGCCGACCGGCGGGCTGGGCGACCAATAAACCGGCGCTGCACTGCGGGCGCTAAACGAAGAGGGGATTCTCATGCACTGCGATCTCAAGGGCAAAGTCAGTCTCGTCACCGGGGCGGCGCGCGGCATCGGGCAGGCGATCGCCAATCGTTTCGCGGCCAATGGCAGCCAGGTCGTCTTCACCGATGTCGATGGTCACGGCGCCATGCTCGCCTCGGCCCAGGTTGCGGGCGGCATTTCGCTGGAGATGGACGTCACCAAGCCCGAGCAGGTGCAAGCCGTTATTCAGCAGATCGTCAAGCAGTTCGGCCGGCTCGACGTCGTTGTCAACAACGCCGGCGTCAATACACTGCAGGGCCGAGTGACGATCGATCAGTTCCCGCGTTCGGAGTGGGATCGCGTTCTTTCTGTTGACATCACGGGGCTGTACGAGGTGAGCCGGCTCGCCGCCCAGGTGATGCGCACGCAGAAGTCGGGACGCATCATCAACATCGCGTCGATCGTCGGTCTGGTGCCGTTGCGCTTGCAGTGCGCCTTCGTGGCGGCCAAGGCGGGAGTCGTCAACTTGACGAAGGCGATGGCGCTCGAGTTGGGGCCGATGGGCATCCTGGTCAACGGCATCGCGCCGGGTTCGACGCTGACGGAGGGGACGCGCAAGTTGTTCTATGACGACGGCGGGATCATGCACGCCAACGCCCAGCGCATGCTCGATCACGTGCCGCTGGGCCGGCCGGGGACGGTGGACGAGATTGCGGTTGCGGCACTGTTCCTGGCCGACCCGGAGAACAGCTACATGAACGGGCACATCTTGACGGTCGACGGCGGTTGGACGGCGGGCTACACGCGCGACTTCTGACTTTTCACAAAATCATGTTGCACAAAATCATGAATGCAATGATTTTGTGAGGCATGATTTTGTGTCACTTTTTGATCCCGCGCCGAGCATCGTCGGCAGTCTTGCCAAGTTCGAGCATGAGAAAATATTGCCGAATCAACTCCTGATGCCGCGGCGACATGCTGGCCGTCAGCTCGCGGCGATGAACGCTGTTCTCCCGGGGCGCCATCCGGCCCCACGACAGCACGGACGGCGGGGGTTCGATCTGCGCAATGATCTGCATTGCCCGCACGCGGATTTCGACGTCCGGGGCTTCCGCGGCCTTGCGCAGTTGCGGCAGCGCGGGCTTGCCAATCTCGACCAGGGCTTTGTGTGCGTCGCGCCGGACCTCGAACCTGGAATCGCCCAGCTTCGTGATCAGTTCCGCGATCTGCTTCTCTGCCGGCGCCTTCGCCTGAGCAAGCGATGGCCCGGACAGGGCCAGCACGGTCAAAATCGCGACGAATGAGCGCACCATGGCAGTTTCCTTTCTTCCGCATCGTATATTGACTGGAGTCTATCTATAGGACGACTGACGTTGTGAAAACGATCACTCCTCAGGGACGATGGTCTCTTTTTTTTCAGGCGAACTCCATGCGAATCCCTTGCCTCCCATTCGTTGGCGCGATCGCGCTGGGCATCATCTTCTCCGTCGTCGGCTTCACGGAGGCGCCTGCCAAGGACAAAGTCAAACCGAAAAAGGACGCCGTCGAATCGGCCTCGGCGAACCTTGACAAGCTGTTCGCCTGGCGTTCCATCGGCCCGGCGAACATGGGCGGGCGCATCACTTCGCTGGCAGTGTTCGAGGCCGACCCGACCTGCTACTACGCCGCCACCGCGTCGGGCGGATTGCTCAAGACGATCAACAACGGCTCCACGTTCACGCATCAATTCGACAAGGAAGCGACCGTCTCGCTCGGCGCGGTCGCCGTCGCGCCGTCGAATCGCGACATCGTCTGGGCCGGCGCCGGCGAGGCCAACCCGCGCAACAGCGTCTCCTGGGGCGACGGCGTTTACAAGTCCACCGACGGCGGCAAGGCCTGGAAGAACATGGGACTCAAGAGCACCTTCCAGATCGGTAAGATCGTCATCCATCCGAAGAACTCCGACGTCGTCTACGTCGCCGCGCTCGGCCGGCTCTATGGGCCAAACGAGGAACGCGGGCTGTTCAAGACGACCGACGGCGGCAAGTCGTGGCAGCGCGTCTGGTTTCACGATGACAAGACCGGCGCCCTGGAACTCGTCATGGACCCCAACAACCCCGAGACCCTGCTGCTCGCATCGTGGGAACGGCAGCGCGACGAGTTCGATACCTTCGTCGGCGATGCCAAGCCGCCGCCCGCTGCGGATGCCTATGCCCCTGTCAAGACCCACGCCCCCGGCAGCGGGCTGTACAAATCGCTCGACGGCGGCAAGACCTGGAAAAAGCTCACGCAAGGGTTGCCCAGCGCCAACCTCGGCCGGGTCGGGCTCGACTGGTCGCGCAAGAACCCGAACCTCGTCATCGCCATCATCGATACGGAAAAAGCCGGCACGGGCATGGCGCCCGCCAAGGGCTACTTTGGCGTCGCCGTCGAAAACTCGTCGCAGGGGGTGCGCATCACCAATCTGCCCGAGAAAAGTCCCGCCGTCACCGCCAAGCTCGCCAAGGGGGACATCCTCCGTGCCATCAATGGCAAGGAGTTCAACAAGATCCCCGGTTATTTGCTGGCGCTGCAGCCGTTCAACCCCGGCGACAAGATCATGGTCAGCTATGAACGCAACAAGAATCGCGAGACCGTCGAGGTCACGCTTTCCGATTGGCCCGGCGACGAAAAGAAAAAGAAGAACCCCAACCGCGGTACCCTCGGCATCCAGGTCGATGAATCCGACGACGGCATCGTCCTCACCGAACTCGTCCCCAACGGTCCCGCCGACAAGGCTCGCCTCAAGATCGGCGATGTCCTCCTCGCGCTCGACGGCACGAAGATCGACGCGATCCCGACCCTTTTCAAGAAGCTCGCCGCCAAGAAAATCGGCGACACCGTCAAGGTCGTCGTCCAGCGCGGACCGCAGAAAAAGGAGTTCGACGTCGTCCTCGCAGCGGCACCGCTCGGCACTCCCGAGCGCCCCTTTTCCGGCGGCTTCCTCGCCGGGCAACGCGCCAACGTTCAGGACTACCAAGGCCCCGGCGGCGACCATACCGGCGGCATCTACAAGTCCCTCGACGGCGGCGACTCCTGGACCCGCATCAACAGCCTCAACGAACGCCCCTTCTACTTCTCCGTCGTCCGCTGCGATCCCAATGACGTCAACACCGTCTACGCCCTGGGCATCGATCTCTTTCGCAGCAGCGACGGCGGCAGGACCTTCTCCGCCGAGGGGATCAACGCGGGGGTCCATTCCGA
>JACQFG010000283.1 GCA_016200155.1 Planctomycetota bacterium
CGCCGATCGCGAGCCGGCCGAGCAACTGCACCAGTGCCTGGCAATGCTCGTGCGGGGCGCGCTTGCGATCGAACAGTTCGTCCCACGCTCGCTCATGCGGCGCGTAGTTGGCCCACAACAACGAGTCGTGCGCGGTTGACTGGCCGGACATGGGACACCCGATGAAAACGCGAAGCCGACGAATCGCTGAAGTGGAGAGGACGATTCGCACGCCTGGCGCGGGGACGCTGCAGGGAAACCGGGGTTAATTGTATTGCTGCCGCGCAGGACGGACATTCCTGTCCCGTCGTGAAGAGAGATTTCGCAGACACACTTCGTGCCAAAATGACTACGGTTCTGGTTGGGCGTCCCCTGACAAACCCTCGGCAACGAGATCGCACGACGCGGTCTCTGATTCCATCGAGGGTTGCGCAGCCGGTTTCGAGCTGTCCACAGGCGTCGCCTGCCACACAATTTCATCGCGAATGTCGATCGGCTCCATTTCGCCATTGCCCGGTCCCATTGTCGATCTCTCTTTCCGAAAAAAAGCGCCGTATTTGCACGAGAAAGCGCGTTTCATGCTTGATTCAGAACCCACATCGCCATGAACTCATCCACCGCCGTCGCCTCCAGCCGCGCTCGGTCCTGGCACACATCCAGGATCGCTTTCACCTGACCCGCTTTAAGCCGTGTCGCCAGGTTGTCCTGGAATTTCTTCACCAGCAGCGGAATCCCCTCGGTACGTCGGCGGCGATGGCCCAGCGGGTATTCGACCTCGATCTTTTGTGTTGACGTCCCGTCCTTGAAAAACACTTGCACCGCGTTGGCGATCGAACGCTTGTCCGGCTCCAGGTACTCGCGCGTGTAGCGCGGGTCCTCGACGACGTGCATCTTGTCGCGCAGCGCGTCGATGCGCGGATCGCGGGCGATCTTGTCCTCGTAGTGATCCGCCGTCAATGAGCCGAAGATCAGCGGGATGGCGACGATGTATTGCAGCGAGTGATCGCGGTCGGCGGGGTTGTGCAGCGGCCCCGCCTTGCTGATGATGCGCACGGCCGACTCTTGCGTCGTGAGGACGATGCGCTCGATTTGGTCGAGGCGGTCCCTGACCAGCGGATGCAACATCATGGCACACTCCGCCGCAGTCTGGGCATGGAACTCGGCGGGGAAGGAAATCTTGAAGAGCACGTTCTCCATGACGTACGAGCCAAAGGGCCGGGATCGCTTCAGCGGGTTGCCTTTGAACAAGACATCCTGGAAACCCCACTTCGGCGCCGTCAAGGCGCTCGGCAAACCAGGCTCCCCTTGAAGCGTCCACAGCGCAATCCGAACCGCCCGGCTCGTCGCATCGCCGGCGGCCCACGACTTGCGCGGCCCGGCGTTCGGAGCGTGGCGGTACGTGCGCAAGCTCTGCCCGTCGATCCACGCCTGTGAAAGAGCGTCAATGATCTGCGCCTTGGTGCCGCCCAACATCCGCATGACGACCGCCGTGGACGCGACTTTCACGAGGATGACATGATCGAGCCCGACGCGATTGAAGCTGTTCTCGAGCGCGAGCACCCCTTGGATCTCATGGGCCTGGATCATCGCCGTGAGCACGTCGCGCACCTTCAGTGAGCCGGGAGCGTTAGCGACCGGAGTGGGCCGCCGGCAAAGGTAATCCGCAACGCTCAAAATCGCGCCGAGGTTATCGGACGGATGTCCCCACTCGGCGGCGAGCCACGTGTCGTTGAAATCGAGCCAGCGGATCATGCAGCCGATGTCGTAGGCCCCCTTGATCGGATCGACGCAATGGCTCGTCCCCGGCACACGCACGCCATGAGGCACGATGGTCCCCTCGATGATTGGGCCGAGATGCCGGACGCAAGCGGGATACTGCAACGCCAGCATCGCGCAGCCAAGGCTGTCGATCAAACAATAGCGGGCGGTGTCATACGCCTCCGCGCTGAATGCCGACGGGCCCGCGACGTAATCGGCAATCGCCGCGAGTTCGGCATCGGGAGCGGGACGGATGTTGCTTTCAGTGGTGTGCGCGGACATGCGATTCAATCCTTGTCTGGTCTTCGTTTAGCGCCCGCGTGGCGCCATGCGAGCGCTAAACGGGGACACCGAATAATTGTACAAATCACCCGCGTTTGAGCCGCAGCCAGCCGAGATGCTTGACGCGATCGAAGAGCACCGCAAGCACGAGGACGACGCCGAGGACGATTTGCTGATCGTAGCTGCCCAGGCCGAGCAGGTTCATGCCATTCTGAATGACGGCGATGACGAAGGCGCCGATGAGCGTGCCGAGGATTTTGCCTTCGCCGCCCGACAGGCTGGTGCCGCCCACGACGACGGCGGCGATGACGTAAAGCTCGTACATGACGCCGTAGGTGGGCGAGCCGCTCTTGAACTGCGACGCCAGGATGACGCCGCCGAGCCCCGCGAGCGCTCCGGAGACGACGAAGACACACATGACGACGCGCTCGACCGGCACTCCGGAAAGCCTGGCGGCTTCCCGGTTGCCGCCGGCCGCGTAGATGTATCTGCCCAGCACGGTGTGAGCCATGACGAAGTGCGCGACCGCGTAGAGCAGCAGCATCAGGACGACGGCGTTGGGAATGAAGCCGAATGCCGACTCGCGGCCCAGCCAGGTAAAGGCTTCGGGGAGCTGGAAAATCGATTGGCCCTGGGAGAGCTTGCCGGCGGCGCCGCGGGCGATCAGCATGACGCCGAGGGTGACGATGAACGCCGGCACGCGAAAGGCGGTGACCAGGAAACCGGTGCCGAGCCCGACGAGCCCGCACACGAGGATGGCGCCGACGCAGCACAGGGTCATGCTCAGCGCGGACGCCTCGTAGGCGCCGCCGACCGCGCGGATCAAATAGGCCGCCACGACCGCCGACAGCGCCAGCAAGCTGCCGACCGACAGGTCGATCCCGCCTGCGATGATGACCATGGTCACGCCAATCGCCATGATGGCGATGACGGCAATCTGGTTGGCGATGTTGAGCAGGTTTGCCGGCGTGAGAAAGGTGGACCAGTAATAGCTGGTCGGCCGCAGACGAGGCGTCTGTTCGAAGCCGCGAAAAATGTCCCAGTTGTCCACTTCCTCGGTGACGGCGAATGCATCGATCTTAACCTTGCCATCGCGAAGGCGCTGGAGCGCTTGGGCTGCATCGAAGGGCTGGCCATTGACGCGCGCCGCCACCGATCGGCCCGAGGCGACGACGCGGTCTTGCAAGGTCGCCGTGAACTCCTGGTCGTCCGCGCCGTCGCGCGCGAGGATGACGATCTGCGCGTTCGCCGGCGTTTGCGCGACGATGACGTCCGCCAGCTGCCGGGCGGCCGCCGCACCCGTCGGATGTTGCTCGGCGATGGTTCGCACGCTCAGAAACACGCACAAGCCGGCAAGCACGAGCAGCATGCCGTAATCCGCCAGGAATCGTGCAGCCAGGGCGTAGAGCCGATGCGATTTTTCCATGCCCACGTTCTTACCACGTTGCGGCGCGGAAGTCACGCGCGACCGGCGGCTTTCTTTTTCGAGGTTCGCGACAGACGCCCGCCGAGCATCCCAGTAAAATGGCAACAACCAATCTTCCCCTAGCAACGTTCATCACGGAAGGGATGCTCGCGTGTCGGAAGAAATCGCATCGTTGCCTGCATGGGTTCGCCGACGAGATGGCAGCCAGGTTCCTTTCGAAGCGGATCGGATCTGCCAATCGCTGTATGCAGCTGCGGAATCGCTGGGGACCGCCAGCGCTTTTTTGATCCGTGAACTCAGCGACGTCGTCCTGCACTTTCTCGCCCGGGAAGACTTTGACGCCATTCCCACGACGGGCAACATCGCGGACCATGTTGAAAAGATCGTCCGCGAAGTCGGCCATCCGGCCCTGGCGCGGCGCTATGCCGAGCTGCACCAGCACGCCCAGCCGAAACATGCGCCGATCGAGCCGAGCATCACGATCGCGTGCACGGCCGGGCCGCAGCGGTTTGTGCAGAATTGCCTGGAAGCCTACGCTTTGCAAGCGGTCTACTCGCGCGATATTGCCGCGGCCATCGATGAAGGCTTGCTGCACATCCATGGCCTCGACGCACCGGCAGCGCTGGCGAGCCTGGTACTCGAAACGACGCGGCTTGCCGATCTGCCATGGTGGCTGGCCCTCGACGACTGGCGAACTTGCGCCGGGCGCCAGTGGATCATCGAGAGCCCCGAATGGCTGTGTACCGGGCAGAACCATCCCGCGTTCACGCCGCACCTGTGCGAGTGCCTGCTGTCGTTGCCGATGCTGGGCCAGCGCGACGTCGAGCTGCATCTCAACATTGCCCAGCCGCCGTACTGGTCGCAAACCCATCCCGCGCGGCCATTGTTCGCTCCGTTCGAGGACGACTCCACGACGTTCGAGCGTTCGAATTTCCTCGACAGCCTCATGGAGCGCTGGAAATCACTGTTCGCGCCCAAGGCGCCCACGATCGCCTGGCATGTGCACGAACGCAGCTTCACCGACGACACCGAACGCCGGCAGCTCAACGATCTCATCCGGCAAGCGCTGCTCGGCCGATCGATTCGCTTCATCTTCGATCGCCCGCGCGGCCCCGTCGTGCTGGCGGAAGGCCTCGATCGCAAGTGTCCCGGCGTCCTCCTCGAAGTCGGCCTCGACCTCCCCGCACTCGCGCAGCGCCCCGACGTTGCCCGCGACGGCGCCCATTTCCTGAAGAAGCTGCCGAGCCTGGCTCGGATCGCCGTCAGCGCCGCCGGGCAGAAACGGCAATACCTGCGCACGCTGCCGGAAGGGTCGCCGTTGAAACGTCGTTTTCTGATCGAACGCTCGGCCGCGGTGGTGGTGCCGATGGGGCTTGACGAAGCGGTCGCGTATATCACCGGCGCAAGTCCCGCGCGCAGCCCGGTCGCGCTTGATTTCACCTTGAAGGTCCTGCAAACGCTCAAGGACGCGCTCTACGAGGCCGGCCGATCGATCAACTTCAACCTGCGGCTCGACAGCCCTGCCCTGCCGATCGCCGACGCGACGATCGCTCCGCAGAAGCAGCTCGACATCGCCAGTAGGCTGCACGCCCGCGCCGGCGCCGGCACCATGACGCTGCTATTGGCCGATAAAG
>JACQFG010000007.1 GCA_016200155.1 Planctomycetota bacterium
GTCGGCAGCCAACGTCTGTTTCATTGCGATAGTTCCTACTTGCTTATCGTTCCCCCATTCGAGCGTGTCAATCGCCTCGCACAACGGCAACTCCAGCAGCGTCCGCAGGTGGTACGCGTTCTTCGTCGTCGTGATGCTCTTCAAGCCGAGCAGTTTGAGCATCGCGGGTTCCGGTTCGCCGTACTGGTTCAGGTGGCCGCAGCCGCCGCAGCAATAGAGGACGCCGCCGGCTTTCACCCATTCCTCCAGCTTCGGGATGATGCGGTTGTCGATCCATTCGCCGGCGAAGTAGACGACCTTGAGGTTCTTCAGGTAGCCTTCGAGGATGTCCTCCTCCGTGATGCAATCGACCGCGTGCTGGGCGTGCCGCAGGGCCAGGTACAGCATCTGCTGCTCCTTGCGGCACAGCGTTTGATTGACCTCCTTCGGCGCGTTCTTGCACTGGGCGGCGAACGGGTCCTTCTCCTTGGGCACCATCAGCCGGCTCTCGTTGTAATCGGTCGCCTTGCTCATGACGATCGCGACCTGGGCGGGACGCACCTTCCCCTCGACCACGAACTTCTCGACCTCGGCGGAATCATAGATCGATTCGCTCAAGACGCGGAACGTGTCCTTGTACTTCCAGGACACGTAGTTCTCGGTGTAGCGCTCGGCCGGCGCGACCCAGAAGTTGTCGATGTGCCTCGCCCCGAAGCCGACGGAGAGCACCATGTTGCGCCGCAGGAAGCCCGGCTCCTGGCCCGGCGCGTGCGGCATCACGTAATAGTGGATCGGCGTGTTGTGATACTTGGCCGCACAACGCATCTGGGCGAAGCTCCACGAAATGATCTGCGGCACCTCCGGCACGCTGAAGATGTAGTCCTCCGCCCAGATCAGCGACATGCCCTTGTGCTTGAAGATATCGACCCACTGATAGATCGGGCCGTAATAGAGACAACCATGATGCGGCGAATAGTTGGCCCCCGTGAGCACGTCGGGGCCGAAGAGTTCCTTGACGCGTGCCGTCATGGCCCGATAGGCCGCGAAGCGTTCCTCCTCGTTGAACTGCTGGCTCCACCAGGCCTGGCGAGCCGAGGGCCGTGAGGCCCCGGTTGAGTATGCGGTAAGCGCCGCCTGATCCGGCTCAACGCCGAGATCGTCTTTCGTGACCTTCTTCGCCTTGAGCCAGACGCGGAACTTGTCGTTGAGCTTCGGGTCCTTGTAGTTGATGTTGCCGAGGCTGATCTCGTCGCCGAAGCTGAGGACGCGCAGCGTATCCTTGTCGGCTTTCTTGGCGTAGGCTTCGATTTGCTGAATGTTGTGGGCATGGGCGTGCAGGCCGCCGCGTTTGACTTGCTCGTACTTGGCGGGGAGCATGGTGTTGTAGCCGAGCGTGGCTTTTAGTTCATGGACCCAGTCTTCGTTGCCGCTGAAGGCGCCGTAGTAAAGGATCTCCTTCGGCTTCTTGCCGCCGTTGGCTTTGCGCCAGGTTTTGCTGTCCTTGATGATTTCGTTGGCCCAGTCGCGGCTCAGGCGGACCTTGGCGTCCTTGTTCCAGGTGATGTCGATCGGCACGACGACCGGCTCGCCGCTGATCGCCTTCATGTCGCCGACGAGGTCCTTGCCGGCTTCATCGCGCGCGAACTGCAGGCCGAATTCCTTCGCGCCAGGGAGATTGACGGTCAGCCCCTCATCGTGGACGAGCTTGCAGAACGGGCCGATGTTGATCCATCGGCTCCATTGGCCCGACATGACCGGCGGATTCTGCGGCGACATGGGATTGCCTGGGTCGGGAATCTTGGCGGTCGCCCCGCCGTAGTTCGGCTGATAGTGTCCCGCCCGGCTAACCGTCAGGAAGGCGGGCTTATCCGTCGTGTTCTGAAACCGCACATAGAGCTGCGTCGCCTCCAGGGCCTCGTTGGTAAACGGGCTGCCGACGGCGTACGGTTTGAAGCCCTTGTATTCGTCCTTGAGATTCGTTGTCAGGACGAGGAAGTCGACGAAGCGATCGCCCGCGGGTTTTGCGTTCGCCACGGTGATCAGGCGAATCTCGGCAGCGCCGGGCTTCAAGTCAACCGTCTGCTTCGGCGCCTCGGCCGCATCGTGATCGACGCCCCACGGCCACCAAAGCTCATCCGACACGCCGCTGAAGCTCCACAGGCGGTCGGTCCCCTTCTTGCCGTAGACGTGCGCGAAGACGACCTTGCCGGCCTGTTCGATCTCGACCTTGTGCAGGTAGTTGAAGTACGGCGGGGCCTGATACTTGCTCCAGACGCGGAACGTGCCGCCGTCCTTGACGGTGATTGTCTTCTTGGCGACCGAATCGACGCTGTCGGCCGGGGCGCCGAGGCAGCCGCCGTGCGTCATCCAGGCGCCGCCATAGGTGTGGCTGGCGTAGCTGTCCTGCTGATGCGTGACCTTCCAACCCTTCGAATCGAGCGGCGTGAACGACTCACCCTCGGCAATGATGATCTCGGCCCGCGCAAGACTGGGAACTGCGAAGACCAATACACACACGAACAACGATCGCAACATGGTAGTTTCCTATGGTTACCGACGCTTCGAAGAAGCGTTGCAATTCGGCGCGACGAGCCAAATTTTATTCGACGCCGCAGAATCGTCGAACCGAAAATGCAATTGGAACGATCGCTCCCGCCGGTTAGAATGATCGCATCAACCAACGAGGGCGCTGACCATGTCCGTCGGAACCATCGACAACATCGAGGAATTGATCGAGTACCTGGGCGTGCCCGCGCGGCGTATCCGTCTGCATCCACCGCCGGGAACGGCCACCGAGGAAGACGTCCTGCGCGTGCAACCGTGGTGTGAACTCATCGACGGTGTTCTTGTGGAGCGAGCCATGGGCTGGTATGAATCGCGAATCGCAGCGGTCCTGATCTATTTTTTCGAGGACTTCCTCCAAGTTCATGACCTCGGCATCGTCCTCGGCGCCGATGGCATGATGCGACTTCAACTCGGCCAGGTTCGCATTCCAGATGTCGCCTTTTATTCTTGGAGCTTGTTCCCGGATCGAGAACCGCCGCTGGAGAAGATACTGAGCGCGGTCCCGGATCTACCCGTCGAGGTATTGAGCGAAGGAAATACCGATAAGGAGATGGAGCGCAAGCGTCGCGAGTTTTTTGGCGGCGGCACAAAGTTGATGTGGATCGTCGATCCGGAGAAACGCACGGTTGACGTCTATACTTCCGTAGATGAATTCACAACGTTGACGGAGAATGATACGCTCGACGGCGGCGCCGTGTTGCCGGGTTTCACGTTATCAATCAAGGCGTGGTTCGAGCAGGCGTGGAAACGCGCGTGAGCGGGCATCACATGATCTTTACATCATGAACCGTGTTCTTCTGTGCCTGATGCGGGCCGCTGGCGCCGTTGGCGGCATCGGCTGGAGCGGGCTCGAGGCGAGACTGAATCTCCAGCGCATGGATGACGAGTTCCGCGTCGATGCCGCGGTAACGCGTGAAGAAGCTCAGTTCGCCTTTTATGACTCCTTCCAGTTCGACGGCGAAGTCGGTCTGGCCGTTCTTGACCGCCTTGCTGATCCGGACGCGAACGATGTGATCGAGGTTGACGTACTCGCCGGTGAGTTTCAGCCACATGACAGGCCTCTTGGCACTTCAACGAGCCTCACGTCGGGAACCGAGGCTCGATCGTCCCATTCAACTCTAGCATCGATTTGGCAAAGGCAACCTTAAAAATCCGTGAGAGTCCGTCTTTCCGGGCCTGTGCGCCGTCTTTTCCTGCGCGTTCGCCTTGCGTCCTGCAAGGCGGGGCCGTACACTTGGTTCATTCTCTTTTCGGGGAAGAGAACAATCGGGAGAAATGCGTATGATCGCAGTCAGGAAGCTGATGCTGGCGTTGCTCGGAGTCATGGTCGTGTCGTCGCTCGCCTACGGCGGCTGGCGGCTGTGGTCGGCGCCGGAAGATGATGTTCCGGCGCCGGTGGCCGTCGATTCGCAGCCCGCGAACAAAGAACCCGTGAAGGCGCCGCCTGCCAAGGATGAAGGGGTCGTCGTGACGCCGCCGGTTGTCGAGCCGCCGGTGGTGGCGCAAGAGCCGGCCAAGAAGGAACAACCAAACCTGGACGAACCGCGCAAGAAGGAATCCCTCAAGGGCAAGAATCACGAGCGTCCTTCCGAGATGTTGACGACCATGGCCGGGATGCTGCACCACGAAGCGTACCAGCACTTCATCAACCAGCCCGGCATGGGCGTGCGCCGCATGATGCCGCTGATTACCGTGATGCCGCGCGAGTGGAACACGGTCGAGTGGTCGTCCGAGGAGCTATCCAAGGAGCAGCCGCCCGTGTGGGGTCAAAAGGATCTCGAATCGATCCACAAGCTCAGCATCTTCAGTTTTGGCGAATCGAACACGAAGTCCCCCGAGCAACGCTGGCAGGCCCTGTACAATAAGCCGTTGCCCCGCAAGGCGCAGCTCTGGGAGATCAAGTCGCTCGACCTGGTCGGCCTGGTCGTGCACGATGAGCCGGTCGTCTATGTGTCCGAACTCGAAACAAAGAAGAACGGCCCGATGCCCAAATTCGACATGACAAACCTCAAGGAAAACAAGAAGCGCGATCTCGACCTCTTCGAAGCCGAAGGGCTGGAAGAACTCCGCAACGGCAAACCGCTCTACATTCGCAGCAAGGAAGGAATCGTGCGCGTGCTAGGCCCGATCAATGCCGGCAAGGCGTGCTTGAAATGCCATCACGAGTCGAAGGAAGGCGACATGCTCGGCGCGTTTAGCTACACGCTGCGTGTGGGCCAATACCGGATGGAGGATTTCAACCGGCAACCGATCCCGAGCGGACCCAAAGGCCCCAAGACGCCGCCATCGAAATGATTGACTGATCGATTGCCTATGCCTTCGTTCAGCGTTCGCGCCGCCCCGCGCGAACGCTGAACGAAGGCATCACTTCAAGACTTTGCGATAAACCACCTTGTCCACGCCGTCCGCATAAAAATCTTTCAGCTCTGCATCGTGCTCAAATCCATTCTTGCTGAAAAACCGACGCATCATTTCGTCCGACGATTTCACTTCGATGAACAGCACCCGGCCATGATGTTTCGTGCGGATGTCGTCCTCGACGAAATGCAGCAGCCGGCCGCCGACGCCCTGACGCTGGCGATCTTTGCGGGCCGCGAGCCAGACGAGCAGCCACGTTCCCTCGGTCATCGGCACGTGAGTGTAACAAGCAAAACCGTGGAGTTCATGGCTTGCCTCATCGACGACCGTCCGGTGATCGGCATCGTCGAGCGCCTCGCGCAGACCGGCGACGTCGAGCGGTCCAAGAGCGCACGCCGCTTCAGCGAGGGCGACCAGGGCATGGACGTCGGCACGGGTGATGGGTCGGATCATGAAGATGTTATACGGGAAGCGTCCCACCGTAGGGACAAGCGGCCTCGCTTGTCCCTGGGAACAAGGAACAAGCGGCCTCGCTTGTCCCTACGTCGCGCATTAACGTGGCCGGGTCGCGATCGGTGAGTCGAGTCCGCGTCGGCCGGGAGTCGGCGGCGGGCCTTCGAGAGATGCCAGCAACTCGCGCGCGTCCTGCGTTTGGCCCGCGGACAGGGCGCCGTTGCGGCGATCGTTGTCGGCCAGGGCGTGGCGCAGGTGCTGGATGGCCGGGGCGCGCTGGTCCTTGTCCATGAACATGCAGCCGATCCAGTAATGTGCCGTTGCCGCGCCGGCGCCGCGGGTCAGATACACCAGGCCTTTCTCGATCTGCCCGGTCCAGGCAAGCGAGAAGCCGAGCTTCTTGAGGTAGTCGGGATTTTCGGGATCGAGCTCGAGCGCCTTGCCGAAGCAGCGCACGCATTCGTTGAAGTCCTTGCGCGACTTGTGATACATGCCGAAGTCGTGCCACAGCCCCGCGTCCTTGGGATGCTTGGTCAGAATTTTTTTGTAGATGTCCTGAGCCCGTTCGAAATCGCCAGTCTTCACGTAGAGGCGACCCAGGCAGCGCTGGGCGTCGACATTGTTCTTGTCCAGCTCCAGAGCATGCTGATAGGCCTTGCGTGCCTCATCGCGCAGGCGGCGCTGGGCCTCCGGGTTCTGCTTGCCCGCTTCCGAGTCGGCCTCGGACTCCTTCATTTGGCCGTAGGCGATCTCCGTGCCCGGCAGCGGATTGCGCTTGGGCCCAACTTCTTTCTTGACCACGCGCGGCGTATCATCCAGGTGCGTGATCCCGGTGCTGACGCCGGGCGCCACGGTCTTCTGGGTTTGTGTGTTGACGCAGCCGGCACAGGCCAGCGCGAAGGGAAGCGTGAGAAGCCAAGCAGACGCGCGACCTTCCATGGTCCACCTCGGTGAGTGGTGTCATATAGCCCGCCATTAATGCCGGGCTATGTGTCAGCACGATTTAGAATTCGCAAATAAAACTGGCGGCCGCTTCGGCCATCAACTCACGTGTCAATTGGACTGGTTGTCTACGGAATCGGCAGATCGCCTGGACGATCTCCAGCAAATCGCGGCAATCGCTGGCGCGGGCGTTGCGTCCCTGGTCGTAGTAGCGTTCATAGAGGTAGTCCACGGCGTCCGGGCAAGGGTTCATGCCGAGCCGCTTGACCATCGAGTTGAAGATCCTTTCGTAGATTGCCCGCTCCGGCGCATCGATGCCGACCTTGTGGCGAATGCGGCGCAGGAACGCGTCATCGACGAGGTCCTTGGGGTCGAGGTTGGTCGAGAAGATGATGAGCTGCTCGAAGGGGACTTCGAACTTCTTGCCGGAGGACAGGGTAAGGAAGTCGTGGCGATCCTCGAGGGGCAAGATCCAGCGATTGAGCAATTCCTTGGGGCTGCACAGTTGGCGGCCGAAATCGTCGATGAGGAAGACGCCGCCGTTGGCCTTGACCTGGATCGGCGCCTGATAAAAGTTGGCGTCGGAGTTGTAGCGCAAGTCGAGCATGTCGAGGTTGAGTTCGCCGCCGGTGACGACGACGGGGCGGTGAATCTTGACCCAGCGGGCGTCCACGGTGCCGGCGTTGAGCAGCCGGCGGATGGTCGCCTCGTTGTCTTCCATGCGATCGACATCGCGCGGATCGGCGGCCTGGTGCAGTGAGCTATCGTAGACGGTGATGATGCTGCTTTCGGCCAGGAATGCGTAAGGGACGTAGATTTCCCCGCCGGCGTTGTTCATGAACTCGCCGATGGCGCGGGCGACCGACGTCTTGCCGTTGCCCGGCGGGCCGTAGATGAAGACGCTGCGGCCGCTGACGATCGCGGGGCCAATGGCGCTGAACATTTCCTCTTTTAGCACGAGATGGGAGAACGCCGCCCGCAGCGGCTCGGGGCTGCAGCTGATGCCGGTGACCGCCTGGCGATAGGTCTGCTCGACGTAATCTTCGAGAGGCACCGGCGCCGGGCCGACGTAGGCGCACTGCCTCATCGAATCCTGGGCACGCTGCCGGCCCAGCTCGGTCAGATTGAAGCGATAGCTGACTCGCCCAATCAGATCGCCGCCTTGCACCTCGACGCACTTCTCGTCCTTGAGAAATTTCAGCGATTCCTCGATGACCTTGAACGGCAAGCAAACGCTCCGGGCGAGATCGAGTCCGAGCATGACTCCCTGAACGTGCAGGGTGCGCATGAGCAGGTCGTTGAGGAAATTCAAGCTCAGCCCCGCCTGACGCAGACTGTCCGGAGCAGCCGGCGCATCGGGAACCCCGGCGCTTTCCCACTCCAGATTCGACATGCTTTTCTGACTTGCGATCATGTTGGAAACACCTTTTCGAAATATGCGGCTAGCGGTACCACCAGATCAACGCACATCCCACGGCGACGACCACCAGTGACACCTGGATGAGCCGAGCGCGATCGGCAACCAGCTCCATGAGGATGCTGGCGTGCAGGATGGAGGTGGTTGTCATTTCCGCGGAAGGGCCGGCCGCACAGGCGACGGCGGCGAAGATGGGCACACATGCCAGGGCGAAGACGAGGAGCAGACACGAGCGGGGAGACAGCAACGCGTTCATGGTGCACGACCCTGACGTTCGGGGATGAAGTCACGGCGTCGGGCCGACGCCGCACGCAGGCTCATGCAATCTATAGCTTATTTTTCGCGATGGGGCGGACGAATTCCGGGGGAAATGCAATCAGAGCCTGAAGCGTAAGCGAAGGATGCGAAATCCTTCGCTCGCGCTTCAGGCTCTGAAGGAAACGATCACCGATCAAGGCCGGGCGCCGGAGGAGCCGGAGGGTGCTTGCGAGGTGATCGACACGCCCTTGCTGATGTCGTCGCCGACCTTCTTGTAGGCGGCATTGGTCCATTCCGACGGATAGGTCGGCACCGCGTGATCGTGCACGCCGATCTGATAGGCGATGCCGTTATTGCTCATCGTCTGCGTGGTCAAGAAAACGCGGATCGATTCCTTGCGCTTGGCAATCAAGCCGTCGCGATCCTTGGCGACATCGTGCGGGAATTGCAGCCAGATCTGGAAGTCGGGATGCGGCTGGCGGCGCGAGATGTACCGCAGCTGGTCTTTGCCGGCAGCGTTAAGGATGTCCGTGCCCGCTTCGAAATGGTGATTCCAGAGGGTCTGGTCGAGCTTGTGCCCCTGATCTTCCTGGGCGCCGTTCATGTCGCGGATGCTCTGGCGGGCCATGCCGTTGTAGCGGGCCGGCCAGCACGGGTCGACGACTTCGCGATAATGTTGGCAACCGAGGACGGCGAAGAGGGCCGCGCTGAAGCAACCGACAGCCGCGGCTTGTTTGATGAATCCTTTCATCTCTGATCTACTCCTGTGGGATGGGGGTTATCGTCGTTCTTCGTTTAGCGCCCGCCACGTCCCTCGGAGCGGCATGCCGCCGCATCGGGGGATGACGCGGGCGCTAGACGAAATCTTGTTCAATGCGGTTTCAACAGATTCTCCATGATGCTGATCGCGGCCGGCCCCACCAGCACCACGAAGATGCCGGGGAAGATGAACAGGATCAGCGGGAACAACAGTTGCACGGCGGTCTTGGCCGCCTTTTCCTCGGCGATCTGCTTGCGGCGCGTCCGCATCGAGTCGGACTGCACGCGCAGCGCCTGGGCGATGCTGGAGCCGAAGCGATCCGCCTGGATCAGAATCGCCGCCAGCGATTTCACGTCATCCACGCCGGTGCGCACCCCGAGATCGTGGAGCACTTCGCGGCGCGGCCGGCCCATCTGGAGCTGGAAGTTCGCCAGCGAAAATTCCTCGGTGATGGTCTTGGCGTGCGTGCCCATTTCGTCGCACACCTTCCGCATCGCCGCATCGAGGCCGAGACCGCTTTCGACGCATACGACCAAAAGGTCGAGGGCATCGGGCAGCGAGAGGAAAATATCTTGCTGCCGTTTGCTGCGCAGGTACCACAGGATCACGCTCGGGATGTAGAACCCGATGCCGGTGATGATGACGATGCCGCCGATCATGCGGAAGCCCATGGGGCGTCCGGGGACGAAGATCGACAGGGCGATCAGGAAGCTGACCGCCAGGCAGACGATGCGGATGCCGGAGTACACCATCGGCGCCGCCTCGCTGCGGAAGCCGGCGTTGGCCAGCTTGTTTTTCAGAGCGTTCTGTTCCAGCTCGGTCTGCGGCATGAGCGGCTTGGAGATCGACTTCACCGCATCGGCCAGGCCCTGGAACTTGCCGGCGTTGGCCTTCTTGTTCGGGTCCTCGATATCGGCCAGCGACTGCGGCCTGCTCAAGCGCGACAGCCGATCGAGCGCCTGGCTGTTGCGATTGGAGATCATGGACAAAAGCGCCCAGATCCCCGCGACGATCCCGCCGAACACCAGGAGCGGAATCAGGTCTTCAATGCCGAGCACTGCGAACAACATGGGGGTAACCTCAAAGGGGAAATCGCAGGAGTTGCCGAGCATTGACGGAGCATTCCGAAGAATCGTTCTGCATGATATGTTCGTCAATCACGGCAAGGTTTCTTTACTCCCACTTACCATAAATTTCGTTCTTACCTGCGCCGCCAAGTTCCCTAGTTTGCCTTTTCTTCGTTTAGCGCCCGGAGTGAAGCGCCAGGCGTCCCGGCGCTTCCCTGCGGGCGCTAAACGAAATCCACTACACCTTGATGTTCACGATCTTGCGAATCAGCAATGCCCCGGCCAGTTGCATAATCAGGGCGCCGATCGCCATCTTGACGCCCTGTTCCGTGGTCCACAACTTCTCGATGTAGTCGTACTTGATGTGGAGCATGATCAGGAACAGCAAGAACGGCAACGCGATCAGGATGACGCCCGACAGCCGGCCTTCCGCGGTGAGGGCCTTGACCTGGCCGAGGATGCGGAAGCGTTCGCGGATGACGTAGCCGATCTTGTCGAGGATTTCCGCCAAGTCGCCGCCGGTCGTGCGCTGGATGCACACGCTGGTGACGAAGAACCGCAAGTCGAGGTTGGGCACGCGATCGCACATGGAGCGCAGGGCGTCGTCGATCGGGATGCCCAGGTTCTGCTCTTCATAAACGCGGTTGAACTCGTCGGCGATGGGGGCGGGCATTTCCTCGGCGACGACGTGA
>JACQFG010000294.1 GCA_016200155.1 Planctomycetota bacterium
CCCTGGCTCGGCGACAAGGCGCGGCCGGCGAAGACCAAGACGAAAGCCAAACTACTCTGGGACCGCGATTACATCTACTTCTTTGCCGACATGGAGGACGCCGATCTTTACGCCGACATCAAGGAGCATAACGGCATGCTCTGGTACAACGACGTCTTCGAGCTGTTCTTCAAGCCGGCCGAGGATAAGCCGGGGTACTACGAGTTCCAGGTCAACGCGGCCGGCGCGGTGCTTGATCTGTTCCTCCCGAGGCGCGGGGCAGGGGGGTATGAACGGTTCAAGAACGAAACGAAGTTCCACGTCGATGCCAAGGTCCATCTGCGCGGCACTCTCAACAAGTGGACCGATCGCGACGATGGCTGGTCGGTCGAGGGTCGCATTCCGTGGACTGATTTCGTCAAGACCGGCGGCCGGCCCGAGCGCGGCGAGAAATGGAAGTTCGCCCTGTGCCGTTACGATTACTCCGTCGATTTCGAAGGCCCCGAACTCTCGACGTGTGCCCCGCTCAAGAAGCCGAACTTCCACGCTTTCGAGGACTACGCGACGCTGACATTCGTCGGCCCGGAAGGCCCCGCGCCCAAGGCGAAAGGCGAGAACGGCCGGCTCGAAAAATTCGTGCCGATGACGACCTCGCGCGTCGTTGGCTTCCCCGACGGGCCAACGCCGTACCAGGTTCAGCGCGTCTATCCCGATAAGACGATGAACTACCCCGAGATCACGCACCTCATTCCCGGGTCGGACGAGCTGCTCGTCGTCACGCTTCCCAATGCCGGGACGTCGAGCATCATCTATCGGATGAAGGATGACCCGAAGGTCTCGGCCTGGGACCTTTGGCTCGAATCGACCGAGGTCATCTATCAACTCGAATTCCATCCGAAGTTCGGGGAGAACGGCTACATCTACGTCGGCTCCAACGGCGTCCGCCCCGGCACGAAGGAAAAGAAGAAAACCCGCCTCACCCGTTACACCATGCAAACCAAGGCGCCCTACAAGATCGTCCCCGGCTCGGCGAAGATCATCATCGAGGTCGAATCCGACGGCCATAACGGCGCCGCCCCCGTCTTCGGGCACGACGGCATGATGTACCTCACCACCGGCGACGGCACATCCGACTCCGACACCAACGTCGTCGGGCAGGATATGAGCACGCTCCTGGCCAAGGTGTTGCGCATCGACGTCGATCACCCGGAACCCGGCAAGGGCTACTCGGTTCCGAAAGATAATCCGTTCGTCAACCTGAAAGGCGCTCGTCCCGAAATCTGGGCGGTCGGCTTGCGCAATCCGTGGCGCAGCTGCGTCGATCAGAAGACGGGCCACATCTGGGTCGGGCAGAACGGCCAGGACCTGTGGGAGCAGGCTTTCCTCGTCAAGAAGGGCGACAACTACGGCTGGAGCGTCATGGAGGGAAGCCATCCGTTCTACCTCGAACGCAAGCTCGCCCCGGCCGCGCTCATCAAGCCGACCGTCGAGCATCACCACTCGGAAGCGCGCTCGCTGACCGGCGGGCTCGTCTACTACGGCAAGAAATATCCGGACCTCGTTGGCCATTACATCTACGGCGATTACTCGACCGGCAAGATCTGGGCCGTCAAGCACGACGGCGAAAAAGTCGTCGCCCATCGCGAAATCTGCGACTCGCGCTTGACGCTCACCGGCTTCGGCGTCGATTCGAAAGGCGAGATCCTGATTGCCGACTTCCTGAAGGCCGACAAGGGCGGGCTCTACACGCTCGTGCCGACGCCGGCGGACAAGCGCGTCACCAAGTTTCCGAAGAAGCTGAGCGAGAGCGGCCTGTTCAAATCGGTCAAGGGGCACGTCATGGAGGACTCGCTGATCCCGTACTCCGTCAACGCCGTCCTCTGGTCGGACGGCTCCGCCAAGCAGCGCTGGCTCGGCTTGCCAGCGAATGCGAAGATCGACTACACGAAGAATCGCGGCTGGGGCTTCCCCGATCAGACGGTCATCGTCAAGTCATTCTTCATCGAGACCGAGGAAGGCAATCCGCAATCGAAACGCTGGATCGAGACGCGCTTCTTCACGAAGCAAGGGACCGAATGGTACGGCTACTCCTACGCCTGGAACGATGAGCAAACCGAGGGCACGCTCATCGAGGCCAAGGGGAGCGACCGCGAGTATGCGATCAAGACAAAAGCCGGCGAGACGAAACTGAACTGGCACTACCCGAGCCGATCGGAGTGCATGGTCTGCCACAGCCGGGCCGCCCAGTACGTGCTCGGCTTCACGGAGCTGCAGTTCAACCATCTCCACGAGTACGGCAAGGATGTGAGGGAGAATCAGCTCGCGGTGTTCGAGCGGCTGAACCTGTTCAACAAGTTCAACTGGGCCAACGAAGCGAAGGACAAGATGCGCGTCGAGCTGAAGGCCAAGGGCATGACGACCAAGGAGATCAATGACGAGATCGCGAAACGCCTGGCCACGAAGGACCAGCGCGGTCCGGTCGAGTCGTCGCTGCTGCCGTTCGTGCTCGAAAAAGCGCCGAAGCTGGTCGATCCGTACGACAAGAAGCAGGACTTGACGCTGCGGGTACGAAGTTATCTGCACAGCAATTGTTCGCAGTGCCACGTCGAGGCCGGCGGAGGCAACGCGGCGATGGAGCTCGAATTCACCAAGAAGCTGCACGAAATGCGCCTCATCGACGTCAAGCCGGTACACGACACCTTCGGCATCAAGAACGCGAAGCTGGTGGCGCCGGGCGATCCGGATCGCTCGGTATTGCTGCACCGCATCAGCCATCGCGACAAAGGGCACATGCCGCCCCTGGCGACGCGTGTCGTCGATCAGCAGATGGTCGACACGATCCGCGAATGGATCCGGACAATGCCGAAGGACGCGGGCGTCAAGGAGACTGCACCGGACACGGATTGATAGCCATTATTCGTTGCGCCCAATACCCCACACACACCCTTCGCGCAACGAATCGGGCCGGCGCGCAACGAACAATCGCGAAAACCCTTGGGTTCTGCACAGGTCCTGGCAGGATTCGTTGCGCGCCGTGGTAACATCGCTGCTGACCCTGCAAGCCGGACTTCGGCCTGATCCAGCCAGTGCGACAACGGGGAGCACGCTGGTAGGTCGGCTCTCCCGAGCCGTCCCTGCCCGACGACGAAGAGATGGCATCTGGCGTTCAATGGCGCTCGGTTGGTCAATCCGGTTCCCAGCAATAGATCATGCCGCTGGCGGCGCTGGGCCAGAAGACGCGGCCGTTGGCGACGGCGGGGTTGACGCAGCCGCGCGGGGCGAACCCGGGGGAACGCCAGAGGAGTTCGCCGTTCTTCACGTCGCGCACGTTCAGGCCGCCGACGGTGGCGGCGAAGGCGTAGCGCGGCGTCAGGGCGACGGAGCTGCACGAGTGCGTCTCGCCGCCGAGTTCGCGGCAGTTGGGATAGTCCTTGCCGTCGTCGATGCGCACCTTGACGCCGTGGCCGCCGTAGCCGCGCA
>JACQFG010000295.1 GCA_016200155.1 Planctomycetota bacterium
GAAGACAGGAACGATAATGCGCATCAAACTCGACTATGGCCGCACCGGCCTCGATGTCACCCTGCCCGACAAGAACGTCGTCGGCCCGCTGCAAATCCGCGATGCAGTGCCGCTCGCCGATCCGGAGCAAGCGATCCTCGACGTGCTGCACACGCCGACCGGCACGCCGCCGCTGGCCGAGCTTGCGAAGGGGCGCAAGAACGCGTGCATTCTGATCTGCGACTTCACGCGGCCGGTGCCGAACAAGCTGATCCTGCCGCCGATGCTGCGCATCCTCCAAGAGCAAGGCATCGCGCGCGACGACATCATGATCCTCGTCGCCACTGGCCTGCATCGGCCCAACCAGGGAACCGAACTCGAAGAAATGGTCGGCCCCGAGATCGTCAAGCACTATCGCATCGAGAACCATTTCGGCAAAAAGCTCGGCGATCACGAATACCTCGGCACCACCCCCAACGGCGTCCCCGCGTACATCGACAAGCGCTATGTCCACGCCGATCTCAAGATCACCACCGGCCTGATCGAGCCGCACCTCATGGCCGGCTACTCCGGCGGACGCAAGGTCATCTGCCCCGGCATCGCCGCCCTCGAAACCGTCAAGATCTGGCACGGCCCCAAGTTCCTCGAACATCCGAAAGCCGACTGCGGCTTCGTCGACGGCAACCCCGTCCACGAGGAGAACACGCGCATCGCCAAGCTGGCCGGCTGTGACTTCATCGTCAACGTCTGCATCGACGGGCAACGCCGCATCACCTGGGTCGGCGCGGGGCACATGGAACAAGCCTGGCGCGAAGGCGTGCGCTTTGTCGAAGGTGTGGTCCGCGTTCCCGTGCCGACGCCGATGGATGTCGTCGTCACGTCGAGTGCCGGCTATCCGCTCGATGCGACCTGGTATCAGGCGATCAAGGGACTCACCGGCTGCTTGCCGATCGTCAAGCAGGGCGGCACCATCATCCTCGCGGCCAGTCTCAGCGAAGGCATCGGCTCGCCGGAGTTCCAGCACCTCATCGCCGACAACCCCGACCTGCCGGCGTTCATCCAGCGCATCCTCGGCAAGGACTATTTCGTCATGGACCAGTGGCAGCTCGAAGAGTTCGTCAAAGTCTTCAAGCGGTGCAAGGTGAAAGTCGTCACGCAGGGCCTGGACGCAGCGACGCTGAAGAAGTGCCACGTCGAACCGGTGGCGAGCGTGGAGCAAGCGGTCGCGGATTGCCTGAAGGAGTATGGCAGCGACGCCAAGATTGCGGTGATTCCGAAAGGGCCGTATGTGCTGCCGTATGTTGGAGCCTGATTGGGACAACGTGACTAAATCGATTCCGAGAGGTGGCCGCTATGGCAAGCATGGGCAAGCGTTCGTTGACCAAGAAAGCATGGAAAACGCAAGGCTGTTTTGCGACGCAGGTACAGTTCATCGGCAGAAAGGCACGACGATCGACCAAAGGAAAGAACACCAGCGCGCTGCGCCAACAGGCAAAGAAGGATATCAGCGACCGCACCAGGAAATGATGATCGGAAATCAAAACTCCAGCAGCAGCTTACCCACATCCAGCATCCCGAACGACCACAACACCACCAGCAGCGAACCGAGCAGCCCGTAAAGGCTCCACTGCATCAGCCGGATGCTCAGATGAAAGGCCGGCACGCGCGTCGGATTGTCGCTCATGTCGCGCAGGAACTCGATGCGCTGGTTGATGCTCGGGTGCAGCCACGAGAACCGGCGGCGTGAGATGCCGTTGATGTAGGCGACCTTTTCGAGGGCGCTGATGAACACGTCGGTCGACACCGTGGCGGCGCCGAAGAGGTCGGCCTGGCGCTCGCAGCGACGCGACAGGTAGCCGAAGAACAGCCCCATGTAGGCCGCCAGCACGCCGAGCTTCGCGAAACTGCTGAACATTTCGAGGTCCTCCGGCCCGGCGTACGGAATCGTTGACAGCAGCTCCCGGATCGACGCCAGGTTCAGCAGCTCCGCAACGCTGTCCCACAGTACGCTCAGCAAGATCACGCTCGTCAGGAAGAACGTCAAATAAAAGAACAAATGATGATGCTTGATATGCCCGACCTCGTGGCCAAAGACGGCTTCGATTTCGTCGGGCGTCAATTCGTCGATGAGCCGATCGGTGTGGATTTTATAGCGGATCCACGGCACGAACCCCGTGACCATGGCGTTGGCAAAAAGATCGCGCGTGTTCCAGATGAGGATGTTGCTGTAGCGGAAGCCGAGCCGGCGGGCGGCGTTTTCCAGGCGGTCACGCAGGTCGCCGGGCGGCAGCGGCCGAAGCCCCAGGAAGAGCCGCAGGAAGATCGGCATCGTGATGAACGCCCCGGCGAGGATCGACAGGATCGCCACGATCGGCAACCAGCCCGAGTTCCCGTCGGCGCCCAGCACCAGGTACATCGCCTGCAGCAGCGTCATCACGACGATCGGCGGCAGCACGATGAAGAACTGATGCCTCACCTGCAGCAGCAGATACGACAGCTTGCCGATGTAGTGATCGTCGTCATGCGCGCGGTCGTGAGCCGTCTGTTCGACCTGATAGAAGCGTTCCCAAGAAGCGATCAGGGCGACAAAGAAGGGGGCGAGCAGGCCGAGCTGGAAGCCGGGCAGGTTGTTGTCGGCACGAAACGACTCCGGGATCACTGCGATCAAGTAGCTTTTGAGCACATGTCCCCAGCCGAGGAAGTAGAGCGACGCCAGATAGGCGAGCAAGAGCGCGATAAAGTGGTAGCGCCGGCACAGATTGTAGCGGCGCAGCACCGGCGCGCGCCGTTCGGGTTGGCGCGTCAACTGCCAGGCAAGGACCTTGCCCATGAGCGCCGCGGTGAGCCAGGAGGCCGCGACCAGCGTGCCGACGAGCATGGCCCCGCCTTCACTGGTCAGCCAGGACGGCGGCCTGGGCCAATCCGCTTGCAGGCAGACCAGCGCAAACAGCATGAGGTAGACGAACGGCATACAGCTTCCACGGCCCGCGGGTTCGAATCACCTTTCCCATTGTACATCATAGTTTCGCGGCAAGCCCTGGAATGGGGCACTCCGAATCCCGGAGGGTTGGAGTATCTCAGGTATTTCGTTGTGATCTGCGTGGCGGGCGGTTATTGTATTACTCAGGAAGGGGGGTATTCCATGCGTCTGTTCATCCGCGTTGTGTTGCTGGCGTGCTTGCTTTCCTTGATCGGACCCGCCGGTGCGCAAGAAACAAAACCACGCCTCGACGCTCACTGCGATCCCTTGCCGGCCGGCGCCATCGCGCGCTACGGCACCATCCGCTACACCGCGCACGGGCAGTGCCTGGGGCTGGCGTTCTCGCCCGACGGCAAGTGGATCGCCTCCGGGTCCAGCACCGTGCGCATCTGGGACGCCGCCAACGGCACACTCGTCCGCTCCTTGAAGCCGCCGTCGCACGGCTGGAACGGGCCCGTCGTCTTCTCCCCCGACGGCAAGATGATCGCCAGCGCCGGCGGCATCGACAAGGTCCCCGTTTGGCAACCCGACACCGGACGCCTCCTCCGCCTTCTCGAAGGCCAGAAAGATATCCGCGTCCTTGCCTTCTCGCCCAACAGCCGATACCTCGCCACCGGCAGCGGCGACGGCGCCATCTTCCTCTGGGAACCGGCGGTCGGCAAACGCTTGCATATCCTCAAGGGTCATCAAAATTCGCCCACCGGTTTCGCGTTCTCCCCCGACAACAAGACCCTCGCCTCCACAGGCCACGACGGGTCCACTCGCCTCTGGAACGTCGAGACCGGCGCCGAACAACTCAGTTTCGCCCCCACTCCCTTCGCCAACTCCGATGTCTTTTTCACCCCCGATGGCAAGAAGCTCATCATTGGCTGTGCCCAGGAAGCCCTCATCCGCATCTACGACATTGCCGCACGCAAGCAGGTCAAATCGATCATCGCCAACAAAGGCGGCGTGCTCGGCCTGTCGCTGTCCGCCGACGGCAAGCTGCTCGCCGCCGCCGGCCGGGACAACACCGTTCGCTTTTTTGACGTCGAGACTACCGCCGATCTGGGCCAGACCCCCGGCCATCATGAAAGCATCTCCCATGTCGCCCTCGCGCCCGACGGCAAGACCGTCGCCTGGACCGGCTACTACGACTCGCGCTTTCGCCTCGCCAGGATCGACGGCTTCCCCAAAGCAATTCAACTCAAGGTGATCTCGCCGCAGATCGGACACGACGCGGGAATCACCTCGGTCCGGTTCTCGCCCGATGGCAAGAAAATCCTCTCGACCGCCGGCAACTACGGCGCCATCCTTTGGGACGAACTCGCCGTCAAGCCCTTGCATCGGTTTCACCTGGGCTACGCGGCCGCCTGGTCGCATGACGGCAAGCTGATCGCCCTCGCCACCGACGGCGGCGAACGGACGATCCACCTCATCGATGCCGACACCGGCAAGGAACTGCGCAAGGTCCTGGCGCCGAGCCAGGTGTTCTCGCTCGCCTTCACGCCCGACCGCGCCAACCTGGTGATGACGGGCACCGACGCGATCTATCAGCTCGAGATCGCCACCGGCAAGACGCGCGCCCGGCTGCTCGCCAAGGGGGGCCACATCAGCCGGACCGTGCTCGCCCCGGACGGCCTGACCGTCGCTGCCGTCGGCCAGGAAGTGACCATCCTCGACCTCGTTACCGGCACGCAGCTCGGCCATTTCGCCGCGCCGGTTCACTACGAGAGCGCGAGATTCTCGCCGGATAGCAAGATACTAGCGTTCGGTCACGAGAAAGATGCCGCCGTCGTCTTCTGGGACATCGATCAAGGCAAGGAGATCGACCGCATCCGCGGGGTCGTCGCGCGCACCCTGGCATTCACGCGCGATGGCCGAACCGTCATCACGACCAACCTCGACGATCAGATCCGCCTGTGGGACGTCGCCACGGGCAAGCCGGTCCATCAGTTCGCGGGACATCAGGCTTGGACTTTCCCGCTGGCAGTGTCTCCGGACGGTAAGACGCTGCTGTCGGGCAGCACGGATACAACGCTGCTGGCCTGGCCGCTCGATCCGTTCGTGAAGGGCAAGCCAATCGTGGTGACGCGCCTGCCCGAGAAGGCTTTGCAGGCGCGGCTGGCGAAGTTCACGGCGCTGCCGTGGGAGCAAGCCTGGACGGACCTCGCGGACCCGGATGCAGAAAAGGGATATCGAGCGATGTGGAGCCTGGTCGCACAGCCCAAGGAGACGACGCAAACGCTGCAGAACTGGGCCGGCGCAAAGGGCGGCAAACCGGTCGAGCGCCTGATCGCTGAACTCGACGACGATGAATTCAACGCCCGCGAACGAGCGAGCAATGAGTTGCAACGGCTCGGCGGCGTGGCCGACCCAGCCCTGCGCAGAGCACTTCAGAACACCCTCTCCGTCGAAGCACGGCGCCGCATCGAACGCATCCTGGCAACGCGCGAGGGCGGCCTGGCCAAGGGCGCCGACGAACACTTGCGTCTGCTGCGCCTGATCGAGGCGCTCGAGCACCTCGGCAACACCGACGCCCGCGCCTTGCTCGCCCACCTCGCCAAACAGGCCCCCACCGCCGACGCCGCCCTGCTCTCCAAATCGGCCCTGGAGCGGCTCCAGAAGCACTCGCCGTGACGCGTGCGCGACGCTGCAGATGCCTTATTTCTTCTTGCGCGGCGGCGGGCTTTCCAGCAATCCCTTCAACTGTCGAGGAAACGCATCCCACGCCGACTGGTAGGTCGATTCGAGCGGCGCGTTGACATAGACCTCTGGCCGAAGAAAGATCGGCATTTCCGGCAGCGCATCGCCCACGCCGATATTTTCGACATAAGCGACCTGTGGCGGGCCGGCGTCGTAGGAGACGAGCGTGCGATTCTTGCCGCGCGGAAACGTGAAATCCTCCTCGTCGAATTCGTCCCAGATCGGCTTGTGGATGCCAAACGGATCGCGCTTGGTTGGCGGAAACAGGTCGATGACAAGCAAACTCACCGATTGGTTGATGAAAGCGACGGCCTTGTTGACGAACTCTTGGAACTTCTTCTTGTCTTGCTTGTTGCCTGGAGACACGAGTTCGATCACGCTAACGACATCGCCGTGGCGATGACGTACGGCGATGCGGTTGGCCTTGCGGGCGTAATATTGCCATTCGTTCTCGTTGCGGCGCGTGAGCCGCACGCGCGGCGGGGCGGCAGCGACTGCAACTCCACCGTCACTCTCGTCTTCACTTCCGGTGTCCGACAGCTTCAACGTCAACACATCCGGTTCTTTTCGCGGCGCCTTCTGTTCGATCAACGCGTAGTGATCCGCTGGAAGGACACCGGCGTTGAGCGCATTGCATAACAAGACTGTCCAGGTTTGGTGGAAGTCGTGGAATAATCCCGCGTCAACAAGAATCCAGTCGTGCATCGGCATAGGGCATCTCCGGAATTCATTCTACCACCCGATACAGCACGGACACCCGCGCCCCAGCCACGGCTCGACCCGGCTGCTGACGCGGCCTGGCTCGCCGCGTGTGTCCCAGTTGAGGCTCGTCGTCTTCGGCGCGGCCGGCAAACCGTAGTCGATCTCCATGGCCGGCATCTTGCCGCCGGGGCCTTTCAGGTAGTGCTCGAACCATTGCAAGGTGCGGATGTTGTAATCGAGCTTCGATGCCGCCCGGCGGTTGCCGTGGCCTTCGCCGGGGTAGAGGACCAAGCGGACCGGGGCCTGGTTGCGCACTTTCAGATGGCGGTAGAACTCCAGCGATTGGCCGGGGTTGACGCGCGGGTCGTTCTTGCCGTGCATGATGAGGAGCGGGGTCTTGGCCTTGTCGAGATGGGCGATCGGGCTGGCTTTTTTGAAGTAATCCCAGTCATCCCAGAGCCATTTGCGATGGTGGACGAGGAACATCTCTTGCGGGATATCGGTGGTGCCGCTGCACGAGATCCAGTCGCTGATGCCGACGAACATGACGCCGGCGGCGAAGCGGTGCGAGTAATAGGTCGAGCCCCAGGCGGTGGCGTACCCGCCGTAGGAGCCGCCGGTGATGCCGACTTTCTTGTCATCGACGAGGCCCATCTTGATGAGATGATCGACGCCGTCGATGAGGTCGTCGAACTCCTTGCCGCCGGCATCCTTTTGGCCCTTCATGGAGAACTCGACGCCGTAGCCGGTGCTGCCGCGATAGTTGGGATAGAAGACGGCCATTCCCTTGGCGGCAGCGACCTGGCCGAGCGAGTGATACATCGTCAGCCAACCGTTGGAGTAATGCGCCTCGGGCCCGCCGTGTACGGTGAGGACGAGCGGGTAGCGTTTGCCCTTCTCTTCGTTGAGCGGGCGGATGAGGACGCCTTCGAGTTCGAGGCCGTCCTTCGCCTTGTACTTGACGACTTCCTGCTTGGCGAACTTCATGTCCTTGAGCCAGGCGTTGCTGTCGGTGAGGCGGCGGGCCATGCGTTTCGGAGTAAACTTGTCGCCTTCGAGAACATAGACCTCCGGGGGATGTCGTGAAGAATGGGCAATAAACGCATGTGTGCGACCTTCTGAGGAATAGCTCATGCTTCCGATGATTCGGGAGTCCTCGTTGCCAAAATACTCTATGCCTATGTGCGGAAGCGGCCTCCCCTCCGTCATATTGAACTCGACGGGCGCAATGCGAGTTTGAACGCCTCTGGTGTATTGGACAACCATGGAAGAATCTGCCTTCCACGCGATCGATTCGACATGGTTGCTGGTGAGCGGCCAAGCGTTCTTAAAGGTCATCAGGTCGTGAGTAACCCACAACCGCCCTTCCTTCGGATCATGTTTGTCCGCTCCCGTGATCATCGCCAGCTTCTTGCCGTCCGGCGACCAGGCGAGTTGGCCGAGTTTGCCGGGGTTGTTGAGGTTGGTCGCTTTGCCAGTCGCCAGATCGACGATGTGAACTTTGCGAAACATGATGTGCTCGTCGATGAGCGGATTCGGCGCCAGCGCGACGGCGAGCGTGTCGAACTTCGGATTCCAGTGCAGTTCCGACGCGGAGCCTTCGAGCTTGACCATTTCCGGGGTGTTGCCGCCGTCTTGCGTGGCGATCCAGACGCGAACGAACGGAGTGTCTTCCTCGTAGATCTCCTGACTGAAGCCCTGATCAATGGCGGCCTTCTTGGCTTTCGTCGTCGCCTCGGTTGCGAGGAATGCGACGCGTTTGCCGCTGGAGTTGAAGGAATATCCCAGAATGTCGGTAGCGTGACTGACGACCTTCGTCGATTCGCCTCCCTTGGGCCCAATGGCGTACAGGCTGCGTGTCGTATCCTTGTCGCGTTTGCTCAGGAATGTGATCTGTTTGCCGTCCGCCGTCCAGCCGATGCTGCCGACGTTGACAGGCCCCGTGATGAACGGCGTCGAGGTCCCCTTGGTGTCGACGACGTGCAGCTCGGTCCAGGCGCCGCCGTCCTTCTCCTTCGCCAGATCGCGCGGCACCGCCAGCACATACGCTACCTGCGTCCCGTCCGGCGAGATGACGGCCTCGGTGACGACGCGCAGCTTGGCGACATGCTGCGGCGTGAAGATATCCTGAGCGCTCGCAACGAGCGGCAACAACATGATGACGGCGGCGGTGGTGAATCGCATGGTCGGAACCTCGCGGTTGAGCCGCTGGCCGCGCAGCAAGCGGCTGGATTGAACCCAGAATATCATACGGGCTGCAGAAACCGGGTTGACGAGCAAAAAATGAAATGTTCGTTTGACACGCTCGCATTTGTGGCATAACTTCAAGCATCTCCTCGCGAAGGATCGCTCCCCCCATCCCCATGCATCCTCGACAATGGCAAACCCGTCGCAAGGCGGGGACGCAAAGCCGTGGACCCACCTTTGTCCGTTCCGGACTGCGGGGGGCTGCCTGGTTACCGACGGGATGATGCGACTGGACTCGCACGTATGGCGAGGTACAGCCGCTGACGGTACCGACAGTCACCAACCAACTCAAACAGGAAAAAAAGGGAGAGGCACATGGGAAGCTGGATTCGGTCGTTGTTTGCATCCGTTGGCGCCGGCCGGAAGAGTCGGGCCAGGCGTGTTCCGGACGGCAGTTTTCGTCCGGCGCTGGAGGTGCTGGAAGATCGGCTGCAGCCGTCGGTCACGCTGGGCGCCGCGGCCCCGTTCGCCGTGCTCGGCATCAACGGCGGGGACGTCACGCTCAATAGCTCCAGCATCAGCGGGGCGGCGGCCAACATCGGGCTGGGACCGAACGAAACCAGCACGCTGCAGAAGACCACCGTCACGGGCAACCTCGTCGTAGACCCGACCGCGTCGGCCGACCTCTCGCGCCTGGGGAACAACTTCGACATCACCGGCAGCGTCGTCTACCAGGACCTGTCGCAAGCCCAGGCCGACGCCAACGCAGCTTCCTCGGCCTTCGCCGCCATGACGCCGACGCAAGCGCTCGGCAACGTCACCGGCTCGATCACCGTCGCGGGCAACGGCAGCGTCAACGTCGTTACCGTCAGTTCGCTTTCCTACAACGCCAAGACGCTGACCCTCAACGGCACTGCCAACGATGAGTTCGTCTTCAACGTCGCCGGCGGGTTCTCCTTCTACCAAAGCAAGATTCTGCTCGTCGGCGGCGTGACTTCCAACCACGTGATCTTCAACTTCCCCACCGCCGGCTCGATGGTCGATTTCTCCAAGGATTCCAACGTCGTCAACGGCACCGTGCTGGCCCCATGGCGCAGCGTGAATTACCACAACCCAGCCGTCTTCAACGGCGCCATCATCGCCCAGTCGATCAACATTCACTCCAGCGGCCAGCTGACGTTCGTCCCCTTCAGCCCGCCGGTCTCCGCCAGTCCGGCGACCATTTCCGGGTACGCCATGGACACCAACGGCGCCGCCCTGGCAGGCGTCACCATCACCCTTCGCGACCAGTTCGGCAACACCGTGCAGCAGGTCACCACCGATGCCAATGGCTACTACCTGATCACCAATATTCCCGCAGATTCGGGCTATTCGCTCAGCGCGTCTTTGACGGGGTATCGGTCCGTGTCCGCGACGGCCGGGACCGATAATGGCAATCCCGACGGCACCAGCGGCGCCAGCACCATCACCGACATCGGCCTGGGCTCGGGCGACGCAGCCGTCAACTACAACTTCGTTCTGACGCCGCGCGGAACGTGATTGGATTGATTTCGAGTTGACAAAGCGCAGCCGATGCCGACGTCGAACAGGCGGCGGCATCGGCTGTTTTCACTTCAATCCCAACGCTTGACGTTTGTCGAGAATGAACTTGACGTGGTGCGGCAAATGGTCGATCGCGCCCTTGAGGAGTTGCTCCAGGGTGCGCGGCCCGCGCTCGCTGTGCTCGCCCAGGCGGTGCAAGGCGGCGTCCGGCAACCGCTTCAAAATGCGCGCCAGCTGGCTGCGCGTCGCCTCGATGATCGTCAGCTCCTCCTGCAAATCGCGATCCTGATAACAAAGCGCGGCGGCGAACTTCTGCTCGTCGGCGCCGACCAGCGTCGGCTTTTCCTCGGCAATCACGCGCTTCATGCGGTCGGCGAGGATCGGGTCGAAGTCGGCAAGATGACACACCACCTCCAGCGTGCTCCACTTGCCGGCGATCGGCCGGGCCAGCGCTTGCTCGCGCGACATGCCGGCGACGGCCTGACGCAGTTGTTTCGGGCCTTCGAGATACTGTTCGATGAGAGGTTGAAGCGCGGACATCGCATTTCTCCTCGGATTTTGTTCGCCCAGGTTGCCTTCCTCCGCTATCCTATGAAGTATTCCCCGTCACAGGTTTTTGCAATCGAAATCGACGGCCGGATCGTCTAACATTTGGACATCGTGTCAAACCCTTTCAACTCGCGAAAGGATCGAGATTTATGAGAATTCGTATTGGCCTGCTCTCCGCAGCGGCCCTCGCCCTCGGCTTGCTGCAAGCTTCCGTCAGCCAGGCCGCGTGCTGCTACTTCTCCGCGAAAAACGCGGACATCCTGCAGCCGGCCCAGAAGGTGTTCATCACCTGGGACCCGACCGAGAAGGTCGAGACCTTCACGGTGCAGCCGAAGTTCGAGGGGAACGCCGTCGATTTCGGCATGGTGATCCCGACGCCGACGGAGCCGAAGCTGCACGAGATGCCGCGCGATTTCTTCAAGCATCTCGCGATCTACACGATCATGAAGAACCGCGAGTTCCCGCAGTCGAAGCTATTGCCGATGCATCGCTTCTTCGCGCCGGGATTGGCTGGGGGCGGCTTGCAAAAGCAAGCTCTCATGCTGGCTGACGACAAGGCCGGCGCCACGGCGCCGAAGCGTCCGCCGGTGCGCATCCTGCAAGAAGGCCTGGTCGGATCGCTCGATTTCAAGGTCATCGAAGCCGACACCGCCAACGCTCTTTACGATTGGCTCAAGAAGAACAACTACAGTTACTCCGGCGATGAAGCGACGCTCAACTTCTACGTGCAGAAGAAGTGGTACTTCACCGTCATGAAGATCGACACGATGCAGATGAAACGCAACAAGGACGGCACCTTCAGCGGCGACGTTTCGCCGACGCGCTTCACGTTCACTTCCGAAAAACTGATCTACCCGCTCAAGATCACGCAGATTTCGGTGCGCGAGAAGACCGAGGCGCTGTTCTACGTGCAGGCGCCGTTCAAGGTCGATCTGCCGGGCGATCTGACGTATCAGTACACGTGGATTCCGATGCTTGACGCGGCCAAGGGTTGCAGCGGCGGGTTGCCGGGCCGGGGTCAGCAATGGCTCGACAACTTCAAGGGGCAGGTTCCGCAGTTCATGGCCCGGGCTCAACAGCTCGATTTTCGATTCGTCGCCGGTACGCGGCCGCAGCCGAACAAGAAGGGGCACATCCCGACCACGATGGAATGGGCCCGCAAACTGTCGGCCGAGGACGTCAAGATCCTCCGCGGCGAGGCCCCCTACGGCGAGAAGGTCCCCGATGTCGACGAGGGCTTCACCCAGGCTGACATGAAGGACCCC
>JACQFG010000008.1 GCA_016200155.1 Planctomycetota bacterium
CACCACGGTTCCAGCGCTTCTTGCAGCATCTCCGTGCCACAGGCATGCGTCATCAGCACGAACATCATCACCCAGCGATATCGCGTCGGCATCGCCACCCACGCTGATAAGGCCGCCAGCACCGCATAGACGCCCACGTGCATCGTCTTGCCGATGACGTATTTCTTGCCAATGATGAACTCGCCCGCCGGCATCTGTTCCGGCTGGGGCACCGGAAACTCCAGCGCCGCCGTCCAGGCGATTATCACCGCGATCCAGGTCAGCCAGCGCGCCACGTTGTTGCCCTTTCGTTCGATACGATCGTTACATCCGTCAGAGCCTGAAGCGTAAGCGAAGGACGCCCCCTGTCCTTCGCTTACAATTCAGGCTCTGATAAGTTTACCAATCGGAAAAGTCTCGCCGTGCGGATTAGTCCCAACAGTCCGCCGCGCCGCCGCACTTTCTCCATGAAACCCAGCTCTTTTGACTTTCCTCATCCGTATTATCGGGCAAATTTGCCATGACACCATTTCGTCGTCCCTGGTTGCGCGGGACAAGCGACCCGCTTGCCCCTGCGAAGGAGACCTCCGATGAGGCAGCTATCGATCCCGGCGTTGTTCGCGGCAATTCTCGGCATCGCGTTGACCGGCCAGACCGCGTCGGCGACCCACTGCGGCGCCTGCCAGTATCCGCGCGTCATGCGCAGTCCGCAGCAATTCTGCATGCCGATCATTCGCCACAAGGTCTGCTACGAGACGGTGTGCGAGGAACGCGTCTGCGTGAAATATCGGCCCGTGTATCAAACCGTCATGAAGGAATGCCGGTACACGACCTACGACGCGGTCCACGAAAACCACGTCAGGGAGCACCGCTACACCGTGTGCAAGCCGGTCTGGCATACCGAGCATGTCACGCAGCAGTACACGGTGTGCAAGCCGATCTACGAGCAGCACGTCAAGGAGCATCGCTACTGCGTCATGAAGCCGGTCTATCAGCACTACGAAGAGCCGTGCTACTACACGACGCACCGGATGGTCCACGAGCAGCACGTCAAGGAACATCGTTATTGCGTTTATCACCAAAGGGTGCAGGAATACCAGGTGCCGGTGAAGTGGACGACGTTCAAGCCGGTATACGAGCATCACGTGAAGGAGCACCGCTATTGCGTCATGAAGCAGCTCATCCAGGAATATCAGGTCCCCGTGAAGTGGACGACGTACCGTCCCGAATACACGCAGCACTTCCGCGAACATCGCACCTGCGTCATGCGGCCCACGTACCAGGAATATCAGGTTCCGGTGAAGTGGTGCACGCAGAAGCCGATCTATGAACAGCACGTCAAGGAAGTGCCGTACACGGTGCATCATCAGAAGATCGAGGTGTACCAGGTGCCGGTCAAGTATACGACGTACCGGGCGGTGCACACGCAGCACGTGGTGGACGTGCCGGTGACGACGCACAAGCTGGTGAAGGAGCAATGCGAGAAGGTCGTCAAGACGATCAAGTGCGAGCCGATGGAGTACGAACAGCAGATTCGCGTGCAGTGCGGCGAATGGAAGACGGAGAAGGTGTACATTCCGGGTCGCATCGTGAACCGGATTCATCGCGAGCCGGGCCGTTGGGAGTTCGATCCGTGCACGTGCTGCAGCCGGTTCGTGCCTGGTCGGATCGTGACATGTCAGGAGCAATTGCCGGGCCGTTGGGAGTGCAAGAAGCACTTCGAGCCGCGCGAGGAGATTCGCACGGTGAAGTGCTGCAAGATGGTGCCGAGGGAGCACTGCGAGGTCGTGCGTTATGAAGTGTGCCGGGCGGTGGCGGTGCACACGACGAAGAAGTGCACGTACACGACGTGCCGGATGGTGCCGGAATTACATTGCAAAATGGTGGAATGCCGCAAGTGCGTGATGGTGCCGGAGCATCGCGTTCATCGTCAGACGTACACGACGTGCCGGATGGTGACGGAAGAGCACTGCAAGGTGGTGACGTGCCGCAAGTGCGTGATGGTGCCGGAGGAGAAGGTGTGCCGGATTCCGTACACGACATGCCGGATGATCCCGCAAGAGCATTGCAAGATGGTGACGCAGCGCAAGTGCATCCAGGTGCCCGAGGAGAAGTGCGTGCGGATCCCGTACACGACTTGCAAGATGATTCCGCAAGAGCACTGCAAGATGGTGACGCAGCGCAAGTGCTACACGGTGCCCGAAGAGAAATGCGTGCGGATCCCGTACACCGTCTGCAAGGTGATTCCGGAGCAGCACTGCAAGATGGTGAAGAAGACGAAGTGCGTGATGGTCCCGGAGGAGAAGGTGTGCCGGATCCCGTACACGACGTGCCGGATGGTTCCGGAGGTGAAGACGTGCGTGATGGCGGTGAAGAAGTGCACGATGGTACAAGAAGAAAAGATCTGCCGGGTGCCGTACACGACGTGCCGGATGGTGCCGCGCGAGTGCGTGAAGATGGTGCCGCACCAGACGTGCAAGCTGGAGGCATACTGCGAGACGCAGAAGGTCTGCCGGCGGGTGCCGATCTGCGTGCCGGTGTGCGACGACCCGTGCACGACGGTTGGTCCGACGCCGTTCGCGGCCCCAACGCCGGGCGTGATCGAGAAGAAGTAATACATCTCAGGCAAGGGATGAGACTCGCAAGGCCTCGCTCGCAAGAGCGGGGCCTTGCTGTTTTGCGGGCTCCTATTTCCGCCAGTAGTCCGGCAGATCCTTCTTCGTGTCCCGCAGGATTTCCAGGATCGCCTGGCGATAGCCGGCCGAGAGATGGCCGAAGCCGCCGCCGTAGTGTCGGTCGGTCAACACGTCGTGCACCACTTGATAGACGTAGTCCTTGAGCGCGGTCGGCATCTGGTCGAAGGCTTCCGAATAGATCAGGTAGCTGCATGGATACTTGAAGAGCCGGCGCTCCAGGTCGAACTCACGCAGCGAACGCCCCTTCTTGTCGCGCGGACCCGGCTTGGCGAAATCGGCTGCAAACGTCGACGTGCCCGCGACCTTCTCGGTCAGCTTGGCTTCCTGACTGAACAATAGGTAACGCACCAGCGGCTCCGCGACGCTGATGATCCGCCGCCGTGCAGTCTCCGACGGGTAGTCCGGCTCGCGGCCGAGTTCCTTGTTGAGCGTCGCCTGGTCGTGCAGCGCCAGCCGGGTCTGGATGCTGGCCCGTGCAATCAGGTTGTGGGCCTCGGCCTGATGTTCGAGCACCATCAGGGCAACGAGATCGCTGTGCGGCGTCAGGTAGGCCCCCGGGTCGAAGAAACCCTTGAGGTCCTTGACGTTCTGGCCCTCGGCGTTGCTGGCGATGGCTTCGCGATCGTTGCGGTTTTGGACGATGAGGTTGCCGAGGTGGCGTTGCTTGCCGTGCGTGCCGGTGACGTACCAGCCGCCCCAGCGCCGGTCGAAGGCGGTCGTCTGATCGACGCGGGCGGTGCCCAGCGCGAAGATCGGCTCGCCGCTGCGATCGGGGTACACGGAGCGCAGGACGTGCCCGGGCACGTTGCGCGTTTGCGAAGAGCCGTGGCACAACAGGCAGGCGTCGGTCTGCCGGGCGAACTTGGGACGGTCAGTCATCTCTTGATCAAGCGTGTAGAAGACGGCGCCGAGCTTTGCGTCGACGGCATTGATCTCGAGCACCTGCCCTCCCTGGCAGTAACCGATGTACATGTCATCGCTGAAGTACAGAGCGCGCGGCGACTTCGGGCTGATCCGCGTGCGCTGCAAGCTCGTCTTCGAGAACACCAGGACCTGCGACGCCTCCGGCACCTGGAGCGCCTTCAGGACCGCAGGCAGGTAGCCATGACGGTCGTCGTAGGACAATTGCAGCTTGCCCGCGTCGAGCCTGGCTTGAAGGCGAGCGATGGCATTATCGGGTTTCGCCTTGCTGTAATGGATCGGCGCGCGTTCGAAGTCATCGTCGGCCTGGGCGAAGCGCGCGACGGCAAGGAGTACGAGCGTGGACAGCGTGAAGAGTCTGTTTTTCATTGGCATGACCAGGAAACCACGACTTTTGGGATCACTGACATCGACGAAACGAATAGCAAGTTGCGTGCCGGGGCGTTCCGTGGCTGGTGAATGCAAAGACCGATCAGCCGGGGCCGAGCTGGCGGACCGACTCCTGGCCCGCCTTCGTCGTTGCCGGGCCCGCCAACGCCGCCGGGAAGCGCACGCGGAACAACGCCCCCTTGAGCGGCTCCGACTCGATCTCCAGCGTTGCCCCGTGATGCTGCAGGATCATCTGCACGAACGATAGGCCCAGCCCCATGCCCGCGCTCAGGCCGGCGTACAGCGCGTTGTTGCGCTTGGTCGAGAAGTGCGGCTCCGTACAGTGGGCCCGCGTTTCCGCCGTCATGCCGATGCCGTTGTCGTGCAACTCGATTACCGGGTGAGCGTCGATGACACATGTGCGAATCAGCACACGTCCTTTCCAGCCGGCGGCAGCGATCAGGGCCTGACGCTGCGTCTCGTCGAGCGGGCCCTTGCCGATGGCGCCGTCGGGCCGCGCCTGCTTGCGCAGATGGTTGCGCATCTCGGAGATCGCGTCACGGGCGTTGAACAGGAAATTCTCCAGCGTCTGCTGCAAGTGCGATCGATCCCCGCTGACATAGAGCGGCGCCGACCTGCCGTGCAGATCAAGATCGATCACCATCTTCCACTTGCTCTGGGCCTGCTCTGCCCAAGTCTTGTGCAAATCCTGCGCGAGAGCGTTCAGGTCGAGGCGTACGCTTTCGAACTTGTTGGGATCGCGCTGCACCGTTTGCAAGATTTCCTGCAGCCGCTCCGTGACGGTGCCGAGCGTTTGCTGAATCTCCAGGAGCATGCGCGTTTCATCCTCGGGCGAGGGATGCTCCTCGAGACAGCGCCGCAGCAGGTCGTTGGGACGCACAAGCAGGTTCTTGATGTTGTGGGCATACGATTTCGCCATGATGCCGATCGAGTGGAACATCTGCGATTTGAGTTCCAGCGCCTGACGCTCGGCCTCCTGCTTTTCGCGTTCGGCTTCGCGGCGGCGCAGCTCTTCTTGAAGATGCTTGCGCTCGGCTTCCTCTTGCTTGCGTTCGGCTTCCTGGCGGCGCAGCTCTTCCTCGAGGTGTTTTTGCCGGGATTCCTGAATCTGCTGTTCGGTTTGCAGACGCTGGAATTCGCGGGCGGCCTCGCGCCGGCGCAGGATGACCATCCAGACGATGGCGATGAAGACGAAAACGAGCACGCCGATATTGACGAGCCGGCGCTTGGCGTCGTCCTCGCGCTCCCGAAATTGCTTCTGCATGTAGGCGTGAAGCTGAAACTGGATCTGAATGCGCACGCCCTCGTCGCGGCCTAGCTCGTAACCCAGATCGCGAAACTGGTGCGGCAGCGGCGGATTGTCCGAATCCCAGGCGATCGGCCCGAAGTTGAGTCGATCGTCGTGCTGATTCTTGACGTCGTCGTCGAAGCGGACCTCCAGGCGATGGATCACCGGAAACAGGGGCAACTGGCCGGGATAAATCTTGGTCGGCAGACACAGCGCTTCGAGCAGCTCCTGAATCTCGGCGCGCTTCTTCTTGTGATGATCAAGCAGCCCGTCGACGCTGCGTTTCCCGGTTCGCAATTCTTGCGAGGTCGTCTTGGCGTCCGCGAGAAAATCCTTGATCGTCTCCGGCAAGCTGCGTGAGCCGACGCGCGATTCGCGCACCCACTCCTGGATCGCTTGCTCATCGAAAACCGACTCGCCTTGGCGCCAGTAGGCCAGCGGCTCGCGCACGAAGTAGAAGACGGCCGCCGCCAGCAGCAACGGCGTCAGCATCGGCCAGACGTAGTAAAGCAATCCTCGCCACGCGGACCAGCGCATCACGGCATGTCCTCCGCGCGGGATTGATTGTACGTTGCGTCGAACGCGCCCCCCTCGACCAGCCGCCAGGCGCCGCCGTTGGCGTTCGGCTGCATCGTCCACACGCTGATCTTGCTCACCAGATCGACGATGTCGTCCGTGAAGCTCGGCTTGACCCAGACAATGTGCTCCCCGGTCCGGCTCTGGCGATTGCCCCCATCGTCGAAGAACCGCGCTGTCGCCGGCTCGAACGAATGCACGCGCGGGTTGCACACGCGCGCCGGGTCGTGCTGCAGCCGATCGAGCGGCGCGTGGTACCAGCAAGTCGCCTGCAGCCGCTGACGCACCGCGGCCGAATCGCCTAGCAATCGGCCCTGATCGTAGGCAGCGTAGAGAATTGCCTCGAAGAGATCGCGGTACAGCAAGAGGTCGTGCGTCCCGGTCGTCGTGTGCTTTGGAAAAGCGTCGGCGGGCTGCTTCTCCTCCTTCGTCCAGCGAAAACCGGCGGCGCGATCGATCGGCGTGCGATGCGAAAAGAACACCAGCGAATACGGCAGCTCGCTGATGTTCCACATCACTTCCCGGTCGCGGTAGACCGAGTGGAACGAGACCGAGTCGCCATTCATGACGACGAACTTGCGCGCATTCTCCGGGGAGCGCAGACGCAGCGGAATCAAGAATCGCCGCATGCGCGCCGTCTGTGTCGGCAGCACGAGAAACGAGTTCGGCACGATCGGTTTCTCGCGCGCCCGCGCCAGGAACGTTCCCACCGCAAGCTGCTCCTGCGGCCCTGGATGCAAGAACCCGCCGACGCTGTAGGGGATCGTGCCTTCCGGGGAAAACTCATTCTTGGGGTGGAGCCGGTTGAACTCGCGCTCGAACAGCTCGTTCATGTCTTTCGAATAGCGTTCATCCTCCCATGTGACGGCGTACATCGTGCCGGGTCCGCCGTTATTGGGAAATGCCGGGTCGGGTTTGCTCACCCACAAGCTCTGGGCCCATTCCTTCTCTTTCTCCGGATACTCCCGGTGCGTGACGAACGCGAGCATCGCTTCGACCATCTTCTGGTTGGTGAACGAGAATCGAAAGGTACGCTGGCGATAAACGTCGATCAGCGACTTGCCCGACGTGGTCTTCTCGGCGGTCGCGGTGGTGATGAGAAACGCCGGCGCGGGTTGGTCGGGATCTTCGCCATAGGTTTTCTTGAGGGTGTAGGCGAGCTTGAGGGCGCGGTCGCTGGTGCCGCCGCCGATGATCGCGAGCGGTTCATGCTTGCGGGCGTGCAGCTTGGCGACCCACGATGCCGCATCGTGTTCGCCGGTGATCTTGTACCAGCGCAAGCGCAGCTTTTGCGTCGGCGCGTCCCCGATCGAGAAGATGATTTCGGGAACCTCCGCCGTCAAGCGCGGAAAGGCTCCCTCGAGATCGACGTGCAACGCCGGCAACG
>JACQFG010000296.1 GCA_016200155.1 Planctomycetota bacterium
CCCCTATCTTGAATTCCCCGTGTGCCCCGTGGTTCTTTTCGTTTTGGAGTCCATCCCATGAAGTGTCGCCACTGTGATGCCGCGCCGGCGTTGCGGCCGCGCGGGCTGTGCTGGTCCTGCTATTACCTGCCCGGCGTGCGCGAGAAATATCCGTCCACGAGCAAATTCGCCCGGCGCGGCGTCGGCAACTTCAACGGCTGCCCGCCGCTCCCCGCGTTTCCGACGCAAGCGCGGCCCGGCTCGCCGGAGAAGCTTGCCCTCCTCGAAGAACGCGCTCGCCTTCGCCAAAACCTCTGGCACCCCGACGATGCCACGCTTGACGAGCCGGCGCCGGCGATCGCCCAGGCGGGGTGAGATCGATGGCAGAAAAATCGGGGGTGAAAAATAAGAGAAAGACCGAGCAGTCGGCAACTCGTTTGTGTCTTATTTTTTACCCCAGATTTTTCTGCCAGAGGAATCATGCGAGCGCCGCGATCACGGCGTTGCCCATCTGCGTCGTCGTCGCCTTGCCGCCAAGGTCGGGCGTGCGCACCTTCGCTTCTTTCAACACCCGCGCGATCGCCGACTGGATCGCGGCGGCACTTTGGGCGTGGCCGAGGTGATCGAGCATGAGCTTGGCGGACAGGACGGCGGCGAGCGGGTTGGCGATGCCCTTGCCGGCGATGTCGGGGGCGGAACCGTGCAACGGCTCGAACATGCTCGGAAAGGCGCGCTCCGGGTTGATGTTGGCGCTCGCCCCCAGACCGACGCTGCCGGTGATGATCGCGGAGAGGTCGGTCAGGATGTCGCCGAACAGGTTCGACGCGACCACCACATCGAACACCTCGGGCTTGCGGACGAAATCCATGGCGGCGGCATCGACGAGCAGCGAGTTCGATTGCACATCGGGATAATCCTTCGCCACGTCGCGATACACTTCATCCCACAAACCGAGCGTGTGAACCTGGGCGTTCGACTTGGTGATCGACGTGAGTTTCTTGCGCGGGCGCTTGCGAGCCGCTTCGAAGCCGGCGCGGAGGATGCGTTCACAGCCTCGGCGCGTGAAGACGGAGGTCTGGAGGGCGGTTTCATGAGGTGTGCCGGCGTAGAGTCGGCCGCCGACGGGAGCGTATTCGCCCTCGGTGTTTTCGCGATAGACGAGCATGTCGATGGAGCCGGGCGGCTTGTCGCGCAGCGGAGATTGCACGCCGTCGAAGAGATACGCCGGCCGGAGGTTGACATAGAGGTCAAACTTGCGGCGCATCGGCAAAAGCAGGCCGTGCACCGTGACGGTGTCGGGGACGTCGGGAGAGCCGATGGCGCCGAACAGGATGGCGTCGTGCTTTTGCAGCGTGGTCCAGCCGTCGTCGGGGATGATCTGGCCGGTCTTCTTGTAGAAGGCGGAACTCCAGGGGAGGCGGTTCCACGCAAGAGCAGCGCCTTCGCGCTGGAGAGCGGCGTCGGTGACGCGGATGGCCTGGTCGATGACCTCGGGGCCGATGCCGTCGCCGCCGACGACGGCGATAGTAGCTGCCATTGTCAGGGTGCTCCGATCTGGCTATTACCTCTGCCGTTTGCGAATTAGCATTCGCGTGGCATCCTGCGGGCGCTAAACGGGGAGGACGCGGGTTAAAGTTCTCGTGCTGGGAATGCCGATGGCTTTTTATTGGAGACCGTGCGCATCACAAGAGCGGCAGGCGGGCGAATATGGCGAAAGCACGACAAGCTGGGCAAAGTCGACGGGCCGGGCGCTGGCTGGCGCTGGCGGCAGCGGGCACGTTGAGCCTGGCAGCAGGTTGTTCGCACACGCCGCACGCGCAAGCGCCGCCGTTGCCTCCCGATCCGCTGCTGGTGCCGCCGCAGGTGCAGCCGATCCCCGGCGCCCAACCGACCACGGCGGCCCAGCCGCAAGCCTTTCAGCCCAACGGCGTGCCCGCGCTGCCCGCCTCCTTGACGGCGACCAACACCGCCACGCTCGCCGGCGCCAGCTGGCAGGGCCCGAACGCCAGGCCGTTGAAGATCGACGACAATAACTCCACCGGCCCATCGTTCCTGCCTGGCGCCTTCAATCCCGGCACCTCGACGCAGCAGGTCCCCGGTTATCTGCCGCCCAACGCGAACCCGAAAGTGGAAGCGATTCCCGACGTGAACAAGCCGGCCGATCCGCCCGTCACGCCGACCGGTTCGTGGCAGACGCCGAACGCGGCCCCCGTGACGCAGCCGGCAACGGTGGCGCTTTCGGCGGCCGAGCTGCTCGCCAAACAGTTGAAGGATCGCGGCGTCATCGATCAAAAGCAGGACGTCGGCCCCGACGGCGTGCGCCTGACTTGCTACGTCCTGCAAGGTCCCGGCGGCGGCTATCGCATTCTCGAAGTGACCGCCGTGGACTACGCCGCTGCCGCTCAGGCCATCCTGCAGCAGCTCGACGTGCCGCGCTAATCGATCGTTGGCAGAAAAATCTGGGGTAAAAAATAAGACAAAGGCAGAGCACTCGCCAATGGGCTCCTGTCTTATTTTTTACCCCAGATTTTTCTGCCAAGAGAATCATTCCCAATTTCCGCTTGCCATCCGCTTCGTCGCCCTACAACATATCCGATAGATTCGCATCCCTTCCTGAACAGTGAGGTATCTCATGCGCACTTTCCTCGCTTGCCTCGTGGTCGCCGGGTTCGCCGGCGGGTCGGCCGTTGCCCAGGAGAAATCGTGGGTCGGCAAGACCATCTTCGTCAAGAAACACAACATCAAGATCGGCATGACCAACGATCAGGGCGAGCAGGTCTACCTCGACACGCTCGACGGCATCACCTACAAGGTCATCGGCGAGAAGGCCGGCTGGATCCAGGTCAAGTCCAAGCACGGCATCGCCGGCTGGTTCGACAAGAGCGAAGCCGTCCTTCAAGAGAACGCCATCGAGTTCTTCACCGACCGCATCCGCGCCAACGCCAACGATTCCAACGCCTACAACTGTCGCGCCACCGCCTGGCAGATGAAGGGCGAGATCGACATCGCCATCAAGGACTACGGCGAATCGCTGCGCATCATGCCCGAGGCGGTCATCTACAACAACCGCGGCACCGCCTGGGCCCTGAAGAAAAACCACGCCAAGGCCATCGACGATTACAGCGAAGCCCTCCGCCTCGATGCCACCCATGTCCTGTCGCTGTACAACCGCGGGCTCTCCTACAACGCCAGCCTGCAATACGACAAGGGCATCGCCGACTTCACCGAAGCCATCCGCCTCGATCCCAAATACGTTGCCCCCTATCTCGATCGCGGCAACTCCTATCACTCCAAACGCGATTACGACCAGGCCATCGCCGACTACAGCGAGTGCCTCCGCATCGATCCGAAATACGTCTTCGCCTACGGCAATCGCGGCAACTCCTATCGCATGAAAAAGAATTACGACAAGGCCATCGCCGACTTCAACGAGGCCATCAAGATCGAGCCCAAGGACCTCTTCTCCTACCGCAACCGCGCCCACACCTGGTACGCCAAGAAGGACTACGACAAGGCCATCGACGACTACAGCGAAGTCCTCCGCAACCTGCCCAAGGACGTCAACGCCTTCATCGATCGCGGCAACGCCCACTACGGCAAGAACGACAACGCCAAGTCCATCAGCGATTACTCCGATGCCATCCGCCTCGATCCGAAGTCGTTCATCGCCTGGAGCAACCGCGGCAACGTCTACAACCGCACCAAGGATTACGACAAGGCCATCAGTGACTTCACCACCGCTCTCAAGATCGAGCCGAAGGACGATTTCTCGTATCTCAATCGCGGCATCTCCCATGAACGCAAGAAGGATTATGAGAAGGCCGTCGATGACTACCGCGAGCTGATGCGGCTCAATTCGAAGAGCCCCGACGGCTACAACGCCGCCGCCTGGGTGCTGGCCACCGCGACCGACGAGAAGATCCGCGACGGCAAGAAGGCGGTCGATTACGCCAAGCAGGCGGCCGATCTCGCCAAGAACGATCTCGTCCTGCTGGACACGCTGGCCGCCGCCCACGCCGAGGCCGGCGAGTTCGACGAAGCGGTGAGCACGCAAGAAAAGCTGCTCAAGGACGCGCGTTACAAGGACAACAAGGATTATCAGCGCCGGCTGGAGTTGTATCGCAAGAAGATGCCGTACCGTCAGGGCATGTTCGACGCGCCGTCGCCGAAATGACATGGGCGAGCCAAGCCTCGTAAGGGGCCGGTTGCCTGTGATGAATTTTCATCCTAAACCGGCCCCTTCCGGGGCTCGGCTCGCCGTGTTTCAATCGTTCGAAGGCAGCAGCCGCAATCCGATCGGCAACGCTTCGCCGAACATCTGGCTCTGCTCGTCGGCTTCCAGCTCGACGAATTCCTCGACCATGCGCGCCCAGTGCTCGGGGACCTGCTGCGCTTTGAGTTTGTCGAGCACCTGCTGGCGATGCGGATCGTCGATGTCGATGGCGCGCTGGCCGCTCTTGCGGGCGAGCTGGGTCAAGCAGAAGGCCCAGGCCAGGCGTTCGCTTTGATGGGCCGGCTCGAAAGGGAGCAGGGCGTCGAGCCAGCGCTGCACGACCTGCGGGTGCAGGACGCTGTTGAGCGGGCCGTAGAGGAGGACGCGGGCGCCGAGCCGGGTGATCGCGAAGAACCCGTGCGGCGGCGTCGGGCTGCGCCGGCACGATTTCAGCGCCGCTTCGCCGAGCAGCTCCTTGGCCTTCAGGTCGAGCCGTTCGAGGCTGGCGGCCGCCCGCCACATCTCGGCATATTCGTTGGCAGGAGGCTTCGGCGCATTGGCTTTCGGCAACAGGACGGGCCGCAGGCGATTGAAGAGCGTGTTCTGCAAGCCGACGGGGAGGCCGCCGGCGACGCGGCGCCACATGATCCAGAAATCGGCGCCGCCTTCGGGCTGGGCCAGGCCGGGCTTGCTGCCTTTCGGAGTCGAGTGGAGCAGCTTCCAGAGCTGTTCGACACGGAAGCGATCAAGCGAATCGCCGAAGCCGGGCCGAAGGCTGAAGCCGACGAGGTTGTACCAGCGCGCCAGGTGCGCCGGCGCGAGTCGGCGCTGATCGGCAACCTCGGCGAGGAAGTCCCACAGGCGCCGGCACAACCCGGTCGGCCACTTGTCGCGGCCGGCATCGAGGGCGGCCTCCAGCTCGTTGGTGAGCTGCTTCGGGTCGGCGCCCGAAGGGGAGAAAGGGAGAACGGGAGATGGGGAGACCGCCAGCGCGGAGACCTCTGTCTCCCCTTCTCCCTTTCTCCCTTTCTCCCCTTCCGCGACGGTCAATCCGTACGTCCTGCGGATGCGCACAGCCGCCGCCTGGACCAGCTCTTCGGGCCAGACATCGGTGACGACGTTGCCTGGGCCGTCGAGTTTTTCCTCGAAATCGCGAACGATGTCACGGACGTTGAACTCCAGGCGCCAGCGGTTGTTGCCGTCCTTGGCGACGCAGAAGAGTTCGAGGGTGCCGATCTCGGTGCAGCGGGCGGCGAGGGTGACGGGGACGCTCCTGGTGCCGCTGCGTTTCCCGCCGCGCAGGACGGTGTGCAGCGGCGGCAGCTGCAGGAGCTGCGTCGGCGCGACTTCGAGCAGATCGCCCGCCTTGTCGCCGGCCCGCACCGTCGAGGTGTAAAGCGGGAACATCACGGGCTGGCCCAGCGACAGCTCGAGTTCCGGCTGCGCCAGCGCGATCTCCTGCCCTTCTTCGAGATGCTGCGGCACGACGCAGAGAACAGACAAGGAGTCCCCCGAGCCTTCCGTCTCCTTGTCTCCTTGTCTGTCTTTGGCGATGCCGACGTAATACGATCGCGCGATGCCGCCGCCGATGCGTCGCCCGCCGGTGTGCTTGAGCCAGGCGAAGTGGGCGGCGCCCCAGGCGACGGCGAGGTCGAGCGACGGATTGGTCAGCACGAGCGGGCGCCAGTCTTTTTGCGAACCGTCGAACCATTGATGCAGCACCTCGACGACGCGCTCGCGCAAAGCGTTGGCCGTGAAGACGCCGCCGTTGAAGAGGATCGCGGCGGGTGGTCGTGGTGCGGGCGGCTCGCCTGCACGTGCGCCCTCCGGTGCAGGCGAGTCGCCTGCACCACGCAAATGCCTCTTCAGAAAGCTCGCCAGGTGCCGGGTGATCGCGGGATCGTTGACGTAGGGCAAGCCCATCTCGTGCAGGCCGGCGCGCGCGCCGCGCGTCGGCTCGGCATCGCGCGGCGCAACGGAGAAGAACCCGTCGAGGATGATCCGCCGCACATCGTCGGGCGTCAGCGTCGCGTGCAGCGACCCGCCAATGACCGAGCGTCCTCGACCCATCACGGTCACCGAGTGCGTGTCGGGAGGATTGACGCCGAGCAGCGTTTCCTTACCCTGTCGGCAAGCCTGGGTGAGCATGCCGTACTGGGCGGCGTCGAGCTTGCCGGCGGCGGGGACTTTGGTCTCGATGAACTTGGCAAGGGCGAGGTCCATGTTGTCGCCGCCGAGCAGGAGATGATCGCCCACGGCCTGGCGCAAGAAGGTGAGTTCGCCCTGATCCTCGGCCGCCTGGATGAGGCTGAAGTCGGTGGTGCCGCCGCCGACGTCGACGACGAGGCAGTGATCGCCCGGCTTGAGCTGAGCCGCCTCGTGAGGGGAGTGTGTCGCGAGCCAGCAATAGAAGGCGGCCTGCGGCTCTTCAAGGAGGGTCAGGTTTTCGATGCCGGCCTTGCGCGCCGCCTCGACGGTGAGCGTGCGGGCCATGTCGTCGAACGATGCGGGCACGGTCAGGACGACGGGGCATTTTTCGATGCGATATTCGGGATGCTTGGCCGCCATCGTGTGGTTCCACGCCTCGGCCATGTGGCGCAGGAAGCGCGTCGAGGCCTCGACCGGCGAGATGCGCTGCACATCGGGCGGGGCGCTCCACGGCAGCAGCGGGGCGGAGCGATCGACGCCGGCGTGACAGAGCCACGATTTCGCCGACGTCGCCAGCCGGCCGGGCACCTTGGCGCCGTGATTGCGCGCAAACTCGCCGACCGCGTAATCGCACGCCGGGTTCCACGGCAACGCCGTCGCGCCGGCGGGCAGATCGTGAGCGCCGGGCAGATAGAGAAACGAAGGCAGGAGCGGCCGGGGCGCCACATCCGCGGGCGCTACCAGCTGCGGCATGGCGAACGGGTGGATCGCGGCCGGCGTGCCGGGTTTGCTGCTCGCCAGGTCGATGTACGCCAGGGCGCTGTTGGTCGTGCCCAGATCGATGCCGATGAGGTAGCGCGTCATGAGGTCATTGTATGGGCAGCACCGGGCCGGCGGAATCTGTACAACGTCCCCATGACGACCTCGGTCCTCGGCCTGGACATCGGCGGCGCCAACTTGAAAGCGGCCCACGTCGGCGGCGCCGCCCGCTCAATCGCGTTTCCTCTCTGGAAACATCCTGACCGCCTTGCGACGGCGCTGGCCGACCTGTGCGCCACGATGCCGGCGTACGACTGCCTGGCGATCACGATGACCGGCGAGCTGTGCGATTGCTACGAGAGTCGGCGCGAGGGCGTGTTGGCCATCTTGCAAAATGTGCGTTCGGTCGCGCGAACGCTGCCCGTTCGTGTCTGGAGCAGCGCCGGCGCGTTTCTCGATCTCGACGCGGCCCGCGCCGACCCGCTCGCCGTCGCTGCGGTGAACTGGCTTGCCCTGGCGCACGCGGTCGCCCGGCAATTTCCGGACGATCGCATCTTGCTGATCGACACCGGCTCGACGACGACCGACATCGCTTATCTGGACCAGGGCGTGCCGCAGCCACACGCCGTCACCGATCTGGAGCGCCTGACGACGGGCGAGCTGGTGTACACCGGCATTCGCCGGACGCCGATCTGCGCGGTGCTCGGCATGAAAGTCGCGGCGGAGTTTTTCGCGACGATGCTCGATGCGTATGTCGTGCAAGGGTTGTTGCCGGAGAATCCCGACGATCGCGACAGCGCCGACGGTCGGCCAATGACGCGCGGCGCCGCCCGCGCCCGGCTGGCGCGCCTGCGCTGTGCCGACGCCGAGACGTTTTCCGAGGAACAAGCGTTGCTGCTGGCGGGACGCGCAATCGAGACACAGCGGAGCGTGGTGGCCCAGGCGTGTCACCGAGTGCTGACCGGAAGGCCCGACGTGCAGCGCGTGATCGTGTCGGGATCGGGATCGATCCTGGGTCGCCTGGTCGCGGAGCGTTTGAGCAAGCCCGTGGCGTTGCTGGCGGACCGGTGGGGCCCCGCGCTTTCCGTGTGCGCCTGTGCATACGCCGTCGCGCTGCTGGCAACAATCAGAGCCTGAGGCGTGAGCGAAGGAAGGGTATCCTTCGCTCACGCTTCAG
>JACQFG010000279.1 GCA_016200155.1 Planctomycetota bacterium
GCACCTGGATCTCCGCGTTCGAGGTGCGGACCCAGTCGTCCTCCTCCGCGCGGAAGTTCTTCGCGCGGAACTCGCTGACCTCGCGCCAGCTCTCGAAGTTGTAGGTCGAGTACTGGCCGTCCTCGAGCGCGACGACCTCGGCCAGGTCCTTGCACAAGAGGATGAAGGCGCGACGCACGCTGATGACGTGGACGGCCATGAACATCTTGTTGAGGACCAGAACGCTGGCCTCCAAGGGCGACGAGTGATTGGCTAACATGAAACCCCCTGTCGCGATAACAACTCCCGCCGGCTTCGTGCGGCGTCACCAGATAGACGCGCCACGCCTGGCGCAGGTTCGAGGTCATGTTATCTTACCAGGGGGTTCCCGGCATTTGCAAGAAGCTGATGTGAAAAAAACGAGCGGTCACCGCGCGAGGCCGACCGGGGTCGGGCTCCAGCGGATGGGCGAAAGATAGATGGCGGAAAGGTCGAGCGTTTCGTCGAAGGCCAGGTCGCGCGGATAGGTCGCGTTGGCGCAGCATTTCTTGCCGTCGACCAGGTGCACGTTGGCACAGGCGGCGACGACGAGTTCGGAGCAGAACCAGCGCTTGCGGTCGAGATAGGTGTGACCGAACAGCGCCTTTCGCAACCCGGTGCGCGGGCAGAACGGCGTTCCCTGCAGCAGCACGCGCGGCAACGCGAACGACTTGCCCTCCTGGGCCTGGGCGAATGCCGTGAGGTCGCGCGATTGCTCCAGCGTCAACGGCTCGCGCAGCCGGCGGATCAAGATGTCGCCCGTGAAGGCGCCGAAGCGTTTGTCGACGTCGATGATCTGGACCTTGGCGGTGACGACCTTCGGGCCGGTCAAGTCGAGCAGGGCCGGCGAGCCGTCGGGGCGGGCAACGACGATGGCGACATGTAGCGGCCCGGCGGTGTTCGCGATCTTGAAGACGAGGTGGTGCAGTTTATTGAAGTCGTCGTAAAGGACGATGTCGCCAGGATGCGGCTGATAGGCCACGGGCCTGGGAGCAGACATGGTCGTTTGCAAGGGACTGGTGACGAGGTAGCCGACTTCCGTCGGGCGAAAGGCGACCGGTTTCACGCCGGCGCCCTGGGCGAATGCCGATGCGTTGACGACGAGAACGACGCCGAGCGGAATCAGCCAGCGCGGGATCATGCTGCGCGAAGCTCCTTGCAGAGTAACGTCCATACGGCGCAAATCTGTCAAATGATCGCAGTCCATTCCGGTTTGGATTGATTCGTATCAAGATGCGGTGAATGTTGAACTTAATCCGGCAAGCCCACGCAATACGCTTCACATCTAGCCGGCGAACGCGCCACAATCGGCACAACCGGAAACGCCGACGCATTCTGTCGAGACGCGCGGATATTTTCTACCCCGATTTGGCGCATCTTGCGAACGTTGTCGTGCTCCGTAAGATACTCGCCAACCTCCCAGATTACCTCGTCGAAAGGCTCATCCATGAACATGCGTCGCATTCAATTCGTCACCGGCGTCACCTTCCTCGTTGCAGCTACGTTGGCCGGCGGCGGCGAGCGCGTCCCGCTCAAGAAGGGCGACCGCATCGTTTTCCTCGGCGACTCGATCACCGCCGGCGGCGTCGGCGCCAAGGGTTACGTCACGCTCATCAAGAGCCGGCTCAAGGAAAAGCACGGCGATCTCGACATCAGCATCGTCGGCGCAGGCATCAGCGGCAACAAGGTCCCCGATCTCCAGAAACGCCTCCAGAAGGACGTCCTCGACAAGAAGCCGACCATCGTCGTCATCTACATCGGCATCAACGACGTCTGGCACGGCGAGAAGAACCCCAAGAACGGCACCTCCAAGGAGAAATTCGAGGAAGGTCTCAAGGACATCATCGCCCGGATCGACAAGGCCGGCGCCCGCGTCATCCTCTGCACCCCCAGCGTCATCGGCGAGAAAACCGACGGCTCTAATGGCCTCGATGCCAAGCTCGACGAATACTCCGACATTAGCCGCAAGGTTGCCAAGGATACGAAATCGCAGCTCTGCGATCTCCGCAAGGCGTTCGTCGATCATCTCAAGAAGAACAACGCCGACAACAAGGCGAGCGGCATCCTGACCAGCGATCGCGTCCATCTCAATCCGGCGGGCAATGCGTTCGTCGCCGACGTCATGATGAAGTCGCTGGACAACTGATCTTGGAATTCGTTTAGCGCCCGCGTGGCGCCGCGCGGGCGCTAAACGAGGAATCGGAGACGCGGATGCCGCTGATCGATTTGCCGCGTCCCACCGACAACACCGCAATTCCCGGCGACGTTCGCGCATTCTTGCGCGAGGCCGATCGACGCATTGAGACCTTTCAGCGCGAGGCGAGTGTCCCCGCCTTCGTATCGAGCGATTTTCCGCGCGTATATCAAGTCTTGCGTGACCTGGAATCATCGAACCTCGCCTCTGGCAACCTGTTCTGCGAATGGGGCAGCGGTTTCGGCGTCGTTGCATGTTTGGCAGCAATGCTCGGCTTCGACGCCGTCGGCATCGAGATCGACGAGGCCCTCGTCGATGCGGCGGAAGACCTGGCCGGGCACTTCGAGCTTCCCGTCGAGTTCATTCGCGGCAGCTTTATTCCCAGGGGCGGCGAGGTTTGCATCGACGTCAAGAACGGCCACGCCTGGCTCGACACCAGCGCAGCCGACATCGCATTCGATCCGGCCGACTTCGACGTCATCTTCGCGTACCCCTGGCCCGACGAGGAAGGCGCGACCGACCGGCTCTTCGAACGCTTCGCCGCGGAGGGCGCCATCCTGGTGACGTACCACGGCGGCGACGATATTCGCGTTCGCCGCAAACGCTCGGCGAAAGTCCGGCGGCCGCGGAAATAATGCTGTATTCGCGTTGAGCCGATGGTAAAATGCAGAGCATTCATCCAGCCACGAGGTGACCATGCCGAAGACGTTGACAAAAAAGCTGGCGCGTGACTCGATCACCTTCGACGATTTTTGCTTTCTTGTTAAGGAAGGGCAGAAAGCCGACCTTATTGACGGAGTGATCTACATGGCATCGCCAGACAACACAGACGCTTATCGTTTGAACAAGTGGCTGCTAGGAGTGCTCGACGACTTCACCATTGAATTGGACCTTGGAGAAATGTTCGGTTTCCGCATCGCCTTCCGGCTGGATGACACTAATTCTCCAGAGCCCGATATTGCCTTCCTGAAAAAAGCCAGGCTCGCTCTCGTCAAACGCGGGTTCATCGACGGATTCCCCGATGCTGCCTTCGAAATCGTCAGCCCCGAAAGCATCGAGCGCGATTACAAAAAGAAACGTCGGCAGTACGAAAAGCATGGCGTGGGCGAATACTGGATCATCGACGAAATGGAAGAAACGGTCACACTGTTGCGTCTAAACCGCAAGGGCAAATACGAAGAGGTTCGTGCAAAGGATGGCATCTACCACAGCGAAGTCATCGAAGGATTTTGGCTCGACCCAACTTGGCTTTGGCAAACTCCGAAACCGAAGCGGTCGGTTGTCCTGAAGCAGTTGCTGGACTCGGTGGAATAAGGGGGGAATATGCAACATCGTTCAACGCTGACGCGCCGCCACTTCCTCGCCGACGCCGGCATGGGCTTCACCGGCCTCGTGCTCGGCGCAATGCTGGCCAAGCACGCGCGCGCCGACAACCCGGCCCCCGACGGGCAGCCGCACTTCGCGCCCAAGGCGAAGTCGGTCATCTGGCTGTTCATGTGCGGCGGCGTCAGCCATGTCGAGACCTTCGACGTCAAGCCTGAACTCAATCGCTATGCCGGCATGACCATCGCCAACACACCCTATCGCCATGTCCTGCAAGCCGAGGGTCGCGACGTCATCGCCGGCAATCCGTCGCACGGCAATCGGCACACGCTCATGGCCCTCAACACCGGCTATCGCCGCCACGGTCAGTCCGGCCTCATGGTCGGCGACTGGTGGCGGCACGTCGGCGAATGTGCCGACGACATCGCCGTCGTTCGATCGCTGTGGACCAATCACAACGATCACGGCGCTCAGCTCACCTGGCACACCGGCCGGCATCCGCGCGAAGGCGCCTTCCCGACCATCGGCTCCTGGATCAACTACGGCCTGGGCGCCCTCAACCAGAACTTGCCGCAGTACGTCGTCCTCGGCACGCCGACCGGCGATTGCTGCGGCGGCTCATGGACGCACGGCTCCGCGTATCTCGGCCCGGAGTTCGCCGGCGTTCGCCTCAACGTCGGCGCGCGCGATCCGCTTCCCTTCGTCACTCCCGGCATGGGACGCGACGAGCAGCAAGCCGAACTCGATCTCATCGGCCGACTCAATCGCCTGTCGGGCATCGAATATCCCGACGATCCCGCGATTCGCGCCCGCATCCGCTCCTACGAACTCGCCGCCGGCATGCAGACCGCCGTGCCCGAAACGCTGCAGCTCACGCAGGAATCCGAAGCGACGCGCCGGCTCTACGGGCTGCATCAAGCCAATACGCAAAACTTCGGACAGCTCTGCCTCTCCGCCCGACGCCTGGTCGAGCGCGGCGTCCGCTACGTGCAGATCTTCCACGGCGGCTGGGGCGGCGGCGCCTGGGACGCTCACTCCGGCATCCGCGCCAATCACGGCAACCTCTCCGCCCAGGTCGATCTCCCCATCGCCGGCCTCATCAAGGACCTCAAGCAGCGCGGCTTGCTCGACGACACCCTCGTCGTCTGGGGCACCGAGTTCGGCCGCACCCCCGGCGCTCAGGGCGATGGCCGCGATCACCACCCGCAAGGCTTCTGCGCCTGGCTCGCCGGCGGCGGCATCAAGGGCGGCATCGTCCACGGCGCCACCGACGAACTCGGCTTCCACGCCATCGAGGACCGCCACTACATCACCGATATCCACGCCACGGTAATGCATCAGCTCGGCATCGACGCGCGCCGCCTGGAGGTCCCCGGGCGGCGCCGGCTTGACATTGACTACGGTACGCCAATCCGGGCGATCATGGCGTGAGTATAATGATCGTCGGAGGCATTCATGGAAACCATCAAAACGACCGGGCAGCCCTCGACCGGGACCAACGGGGTCCCTGCGGTTTTGACGCTCCAGAACGGCGATCATTTGACGCGCCAGGAGTTCGAACGACGCTATGAGGCCATGCCCAATCTCAAGAAGGCGGAACTCATTGAAGGAGTCGTCCAGATGCCGTCCCCCGTAAGGTTCCGCAAACATAGCAAACCGCAATTTCACGTCATCGGCTGGATGGCGACGTATGTCGCCGCGACGCCGGGCACGGACGGAGGCGACAACGGCACGCTCAGGCTCGATCTGAAAAACGAGCCGCAACCGGATGGGTTTGTCATCATCGCGCCCGAGTGCGGCGGCCAGGTGAAGTTCGATGAAGAGGACTATGTCATCGGCGCTCCGGAATTGATCGGTGAGGTTTCGGCGTCGAGCGCGAGTTACGACCTGCACACAAAACTCGAAGCCTATCGCCGCAATGGCGTCAAGGAATACGTCGTTTGGCGTGTCCTGGAGCGGGCGATCGATTGGTTCGTCCTCGAAGGCGAGGACTACGCCCGCCTTCCCTGCGAGGACGGCATCTACCGCAGCCGTGTATTTCCGGGCCTGTGGCTCGACACGCAGGCATTGATCGATGGCAGGCTCGCGGATGTGCTTCAGGTCGTGCAGCAAGGCATCGCGACGCAGGAGCATCGGGATTTCGTCGAACAGTTGAAACGCCGATTGCAAACGCCATGAAAGCAGCTCTCCTCTACGTATGGCAACGCCGCTGGTGCCGGCTGCTGATCGCCGGCGTGGTTCTATGTGCGCTGCCGCTGTTGCATCCCTTCGCACGGCAATCGATCTTCGGGCCGACCATCGACGGGATTCCGGTATGCGTGTATGAGGATGAGGTTCGCGCCGCCGCCGATCCAGACCATGGCAATCATTGGGTTTACAAGACGCTCAGGAAATTCGGGCTCATCAGCGTGCAGTCCGTCGGGCTTCCCTCCGCCAACGGCGAAGCGTTTGAATTCTATGTTCGCCTTGCGAAAGATCGCGATGCCCGGGTTCGTCGATTGGCGCTGGGAAAGCTGGCGGATATTTTGCCGAATCGAGAATCGGAGATCATTTCGATCTTTCGCCATTCTCTTGAGGACGAAGATTCGCTGTGTCGGTTGGTTGCCATCGAGGGCTTATGGAGGAATGGCAAAGATCCGCAAATCAGGAACATTCTTCTGCCGATGCTGGATGACGGCGATCAGGAATTGCGCCGCTCCGCGCTCAACCTGGTCATTGCAATGGCGCGCGATGCGCCGGAATTGTTCGAGCCGTTGGCGCGGTTGACAAACGATGCCGATCTGACTGTTCGTCATAACGCGATACAGTCAATGCGCCACTTCGACGCACACGGGGTGCCGATCCTCGAAAAAGCACTGTGCGATCCCAATGTGACGATGCGGCTGTGCGCAATTGCCGGTGTGCCGCCGGAGAAACATTCGGAGCCGTTGATTCCCATATTACTCAGGTTAACGAAGGACCCAAATGCCCAGGTGTCTCGAGACGCGGCGAATGCGCTATACATCATGAACCCGAAGCGTTTTGCCAAGCCGGCGACGTGGCTCGATGACCCCGCGCCGTGATTTGAAAACTCTCCCACCGCGTTTGAGCAAGGTGGTCGCGTTTGATGATGTTGCAAGCCGATCCCGATCCGACCGTTCGCCGCAACGTGTCGGATGCCCTGAAGCGGATGGACCCAAAGCGATTCGCGATGCCGGCCGGCAAATAGCGTCGACTCTGATGTACGGTTCCACCGAGAACCGTATTCGCGCGCATTGCAAGGTCCGTTGTGTCACTCGTCGTCGGCGATCAGGGTGTGGTAGAGTATGTGGGTGTGTGCAAAACTTGCAAGCGCCATGCAACTCATTCTTGAATGTTCCGCGCGGAACATGCCTATTTGACAGCCATCTCGGCGAAAACCTTTGAGTCCGGCCGCCGACTGGAGTAATATGATCGCGTGGGACGGTTTGGTTCCCACGAATTTGGGGGGGCATCATGTTTCAAATCCTGGGCCGGTCGACGAATGCTTGCGATCGGTTGACGCGCCGAACGCTGTTGAAAGCCACGTGCGGCCTGGCGTTCGCCGGGTCGATGGCACGTGCTACGCCGCTAGCGGCGCGGGGCCGTGTCAAATCGGTGATCCTGATCGACCTGTTCGGCGGGCCATCGCATCTGGACATGTTCGACCCGAAGCCGGAGGCGCCGGCGGAGATACGCGGGGAGTTCGGCGTGATTCGCACGTCGTTGCCGGGCGTTTTCGTGACGGAGCATTTGCCGCGGGTTGCGGAGTGGATGGATCGGCTGAGTTTGATTCGCACGGTGTCGCATCCTTACAACAGCCACAATCCGTACGCGGTGATGACGGGGTACACGGGCGGGCAGGATCAGCGCGATTACTTTTCGAGCCCGACGAACCATCCGAGCATGGGTTCGGTATGCCAATACGCGGGGCTGACGCAGCCGGGAGTGCCGCCATACGTGGTGCTGCCGGCGTATCCGGGGTACAGCCAGGGGCTGCGGCGTGCGGGGCCGTACGGCGGGTATCTGGGTAGCCGATACAATCCGCTCTTCAGCCAGTGCAGTCCGACGTTCACGCGCGCGGTCAGCGATCGCGATTTCTACGATCCGACGCTGCGGCCCATGGGCGACCCGACGCTGCCATCGCTGGAATCGTCGATCACGCTCGACGCCCTGGACCGCCGCCGCACGCTGCTCGAGCAAGTCAATCAACAGGCAGCCCGGCTCGAATCGTCCGGCGCCATGCGCGACATGGGCCAGCGGCAGCAGCAAGCATTCAATCTCTTGATCAACGCGTCATCGCGCTCGGCGTTCGACCTCGCACAGGAATCGCCGAGCGTGCGCGAGCGCTATGGCCGCGATCTGTTCGGCTCGAGCGCGCTCCTGGCTCGCCGATTGGTCGAAGCGGGCGTCACGTTCATCACGATCCACACCGAGTCGCGCGGCAACGGGCACTGGGACACGCACTCCAACAACTTCAACATGCTGCGCGGCTGGCTCTTGCCGTACCTCGATCGCGTGCTGACGGCGTTGTTCGAAGACCTCTGGCAGCGCGGGTTGTGGGACCAGACGCTGGTGATGGTCAACGGCGACATGGGCCGCACGCCGCGCATCAACGCGAATGCCGGCCGCGATCATTGGCCGCAGTGTGGGTTCTGTTTGTTCGCGGGGGGCGGCGTCAAGCAAGGCCACGTGCACGGCCGCAGCGATCGGCAAGGCGGCTATCCGATCGATTACCGCGTGACGCCGGGCGACCTGTGCGCGACGGTTTATCAATTGCTCGGCCTCGACCCGCACCTGATGGTCCCGGACCAGACCGGACGTCCGCAGCACGCGGCCCATGGGGGAGAACCGGTGCGCGGTATCATGATGTAGGAGACTACGAAGGAGAGTAACATATGGCATCAGAACCAAGGTTTTCGACCCCGCGGGTTGTTCCGCGCGAGTATGCGGGACTATGGATTGCCTGGGATTACCAGGGCACACGCATCGTGGCAAGCGGACGGACTCTTGAGGAAGTCGTGAAGGCCGCGGCTGGTGCCGGTGAGGACCGACCGGTTTTTGCAAAAGTCCCCAAGAGTCGGTCACTGGGAGGATTTCGAAGAATCGCAGTGCCGATGCCGTAAAGGAAGACAAGGAGTTCCCCCATGATCGTCGCGAAATCAACGCCGCTGGTGATGTACGAAGTGACCGACCCGGAGGAGTTGGCGAAGGCGGACGCGCAACGGGCTCGGTTCCGGAAGAACTCCGATTGGCTGCAGGCTCACATCCCCGAGGTGTACTCACGGCATCGGGGGAAATGTATCTGCGTAGCCGGCCAGGAACTGTTTGTGGCCGATACGGCTCAGGCGGTCATCGCGATGGCTCGCAACGCGCACCCGGACGATGATGGCTTCTTGCTTCGCTACATTCCTCTGGTGAAAATGGCACGGATCTATGCTCATCTAGGGCCGTTAGACGCCGATCACAGATAGATTCACATCAACCGCCAACCGAAGGGGGCCCGCAACGATGTGTCGTTCATTTTTCGCAGCCATCGTGTTGCTTGCCCTGTCACCAGCGACCATGCACGCCCAGCCCGACAAGCCCGCGTCGCATCCGACGCTGCGGCCGTTGCCCGAAGTCGCGAATCGGGCGCTCGGCAAGGGGCCGAATCTCTTCGTCGATCTGCTCAGCGGCAAAGACGAAGCCGACGGTTCGGCGAAGGCGCCTTGGCGCACCATCAATCACGCCATGAAGCAGCTCAAGGCCGGCGACACGCTGGTCCTGCGCGGCGGCGTCTATCGTGAGAACGTCTACTGTGCGATCGCCGGCAAGAAGGATGCGCCGATCACCATCCGCGCCTACCCCGGCGAGCGCGTCATCCTCGACGGCGGCATCGCGGAGTTCTTCGATGAACCCGCCAAGGCCTGGGCGCCCTACCCTCAAGGCGCTCCCGACGAATATCGTTCCGTCAAGTCATACAAGAACATCCGCGACGTGCTCGGCCTGTTCGGCGACTCGCACGTCGCGCTGCAAACCTACTGGCACACGATGGACTTGCGTGCCAAGAACGAACTATGGATCGACGATCCCGACAAGAAGCTGATGGTCCTGCCGATGTATTGCGGACCGGGGCTGTGGTACGATCGCGACGGCGGGCACATCCACTGCCGGCTTGCGCACACCAATCTCAAGACGCCGGGGCTCGCGAACTATCGCGGCACGACCGATCCGCGCAAGTTGCCGCTGGTCATTGCACCGTTCAAGTCAGTCCCGTTGTTCGTCGACATGGCGAAGCACGTGCGTTTTCAGGACCTCGTCATCCGCGGCGGCGGGCACGATGCGGTCGTTTTGCAAATGGGCATCGACATCGAGTTCGACAACGTCACGATCTTCGCCGGCACTTATGGATTACGGTCGCGTTCGACGGGGCCGTTCAAGATGACGCACTCGGCGATCCACGGCATGATCCCGCCGTGGGCCTGGCGCAGCGAGAACGGGCTCTACACCTACTCGCCGCGGTCGTACGATCCGTTCCTGCCGCCCGCCAAGCCGGCCAACGAGCGCAACATCTGCCGGCTCAATACGCATGCCCTGCTCGTCACCGAGGGCAGCTACGAGTTCGAGGTTTTCCACTACCCGTACAACCACGACTGGGAGATCGCAAACTGCGAGTTCACCGACGGGCATGACGGCGTCTACCTGAGCGGCCGGGCGATCAAGTTCCATCACAATCTCGTCGACCGCATGCAGGACGACGGCATCTATCTCTCCAGCCCGTCGCACTATTTCAATGACGACATCCACATCCATCACAACCTGCTGCGCGACATCTTCACGACTTTTGCCTGCAACAACACCGGCGGACCGCGCGGCGACATCTTCGTCTATCGCAACATCGTCGATCAGCGCCAGGGCGTCCCGTTCAGCCGGCCCGATCCGAAGAAACCTGAAGGCGGCATGTTGCGCGGGCATGGCTTTCTCGCGCACGGCAACGACCTCATCGGCATCGAGAACCTGCACTTCTATCACAACACGTTCATCACCGAGACCTGGAGCGGATCGTACGCCGGCCGAACCTGGACCGTCACCAACGAGCGCACCAAGAGGCGCATCTTCAACAACCTGTTCGTCTACATGAACCGCTATCCCGACCCCGCGAACCCGGAGCCGCACGACATCCTGATGGACGGCAATCTGCACTGGTGCGCCGCCAAGGACGCCAAGCTGCCGATGGGCTTCCTCGAAAAGGTGCGCGGCGCCAAGGGCTCGAAGGCATGGGAAGCCAACTCGTTCGTCGCGGATCCTCGCTTCACGGCTTTCGATCTCGCGGTCGATGCCAAGAACGATTATCGCTTGCAAAAGGAGAGTCCTGCCGTCGGCAAAGGCGTGGCGCTACCCAAGGAACTAAGCGACCCGCAGCGTCCCGCGAAGGACGTTCGCCCCGACATCGGCGCAGTCCCGTTGGGCAACGAGGTTCCCGCCGTTGGCCGACACGGACGCACGAAGTCGCCGTTTGCAGGAAAGGGGCCCTGACACCTGCGGGGGATACGCCCGCAGCGATAGGCGCAACAACAATCAGGCCTTGTTTACTTGTGATGCGTCAAATAACATGATCTTGACAACTATTTCGTTCTCGGAACAGTCGAAAGATCTCCCCAATGAGTGAAGCGACCGGCAGTATCACGCCGTCTCGGTCCGTGCCGTCGAATCTCTGGATATGCTGCCTGCTCGTCCGTCGCACGGGCGTCTTGATCACCGTTCACGTCGGCGCCCTCGCCGTTTTGTTGACCGAGCCCGCCGCCATTGACTGGGCGGTGTTCGTCGGCATGTTGTTTGTCCGCGCCTACATCGTCAGCATCGGCTACCATCGTTACTTCTCACATCGATGCTTCAAGACGAGCCGAATCGCTCAGTTCATCATCGGCGTGATCTGCTGCACGAACATGCAGAATGGTCCCCTGTGGTGGGCCGCAGTGCATCGCCATCATCATCGCCACTCGGACGATGAAGAAGACTATCACTCCCCGGTGCACGGCAATCTCTTCTGGGCTCATTGCGGCTGGATTTTCAGCAAGATCGTCGAACCGGACTGGAGCTGCATTCGCGAACTGCGCCGCTTCCCGGAACTGGTCTGGCTCGAGCGGTTTTGGCTGCTGCCGCCGATCCTGCTGGGCGCCGCGTTCTGGTGGTTCGGCGGCTGGACCATGCTGTGCCTGGCCTTTTTCGGTAGCGCCATGATCAACATTCATGGGACCTTCACTGTCAACTCGCTGGGGCACCGCATCGGCTCACGGCGTTACCCGACGAAGGACTCCAGCCGCAACAGTTACGTCCTCGCATTCTTGACCTGTGGCGATGGCTGGCATAACAACCATCATCACTATCCGCATTCGGCCCAGCACGGGTTCTTCTGGTGGGAGATCGACGGCAGCTTCAATGTGATTCGTTTCTTCGAGCTGCTCGGTCTGGTCTGGGACGTCCGCCGCGTGCCGCCGCACAAGCTGGCGCCCGCCAAGTCGGCGTAACCTAAGGATGACGAGCGCATCGTTTGCGTGCATGTTGGATCGGCGTGCAAGATTGTGCTTGCCATGTACGCCATTTCGTCAACAATGATTTTGGAGGAACGACCGCAATGCCGAGGTCCGCATGCTCCGCCAATGTCCAGGCTGTTCAAGAGTCACCCCGGCGGATGCTTTTTACTGCTACTTCGACTGCACGCCCCTCCTCAAAGACCTGCAAACCGGCCCGCTGCGCCTGGGCAGCCAGCCGTTTCCGACGATCCTCTACTTCTCGGACGGCACGGCCTGCGCCAACTTCAATCAGCTCGCTCTCACCTGTGACAACCGCTGGGACGAAGCGAAATCGCTGCTCGTCGACGGCATCTGGCCGACGTTCTTCGCGGGCCTGGGTCGGCTCGATCTGGCCGCGGTCGCGCGCCAGGTGGCGAAGGAGCCCGATCTCGACCGCGCCTTGAGCCAGCTCCTCGAAAAATTCCCCGCTGATCCGGAGTACCTGAGACCGCCCAAGGTGTCGCTGCAACCCGCGGTCGAAGATCTCGGCCAGCTCACGCCGGGAACGGACAAGAAGTTCGAATTGGTCGTCGTCAACCAAGGCATGCTGCTGCTGCACGGCACCGTGTCGTCGGGGTGCGATTGGCTGGTGTTCGACAACCGCACCGGGCCGGCGCAGAAGGTTTTCCAGACGCGCAATTTCTTCTCCGTGCAAGTCTGCGTCCTGGGCAGCAAGCTGCGCGCGGGGATGCACGGCATGCAGGGCGAGATCATCGTCGAGACCAACGGCGGCGTGGCGACGCTGCCGGTGCGAGTCGAAGTGCCGATCCGCCCGTTTCCGCAGGGGTCGTATGCCAACGATGTGCTCGCCGGCGCCCGCACGCCGCGCGAGATTGCGGTCAAGGCGCGGGAGCATCCGCGCGAAGCCGCCATCCTGTTCGAACAGGGGGCCGTCAAGGCATGGTATGCGACCAACGGCTGGACCTATCCGGTCGAGGGATCGCAAGGCTCAGGCAAAGGTGCGGTGCAGCAGTTTTTCGAGGCGCTCGGCCTGACCAAGCCGCCAGTCCTCGAGATCGACACGCAGTACCTGGCGTTCAAGGGCAGGATCGGCGAACGCCTGTCGAAGCGCCTGACGATCAGCACGCCGGAGGCCAAGCCGGTGTACGCTCAGGCCCGCAGCGATCGCGACTGGGCGACGATCGGACCGCCTAAGTACATGGGCAACAAGGTCAAGATCTCCGTGGACGTCGTCGTGCCGCCGCAACCGGGCGTGATGCTGCACGGCCAGGTGATCGTGCAGGGCAACGGCAATCAGCAGTTCGTGGTGCCGATGAGCGTCGAGGTGGACGAGGTGCCGGTGATCCACCCGGTCAACGACGGCGCTCCCGCGGAGGTGGTGTCGGTCGAGGAGAGGCCGGAGCCGAACCTGTGGGACCAGGCCGTGGACTGGGTATCGCGCATGCTTGGGAACAAACGGTAAACGTAGGTCAGGCTTTCCAGCCTGACGGGATCCGGAAAAAGTCAGGCTGGAAAGCCTGACCTACCTGGCGGGTGAAAATCGTTGACATCCGTCGCGCTGGCGATTAACTTTAAAGATTGATAGACCGATCGAAGATTTCGAGGAGTTCCCCCCGATGTTCACCCTGATCACCTGTCCGACGTGTCAGCACAAGTTCACGGTCCCCGAGGCGGCGATGGGGAAGCGGCACAGTTGCCCGCACTGCCAGTCGCTGTTTCTGGCGGGCAAATCGGTGGCGGAAGCCGAGGTGCCGATGAAGCAATCGGCGCCCGCGGAAATGCCGATGAACAAGACTCTGCTGGGCGAGACGGAGCCGCCGATCAAGTACAACTGCCCGCGCTGCAAGAAGCCGCTGGAGTCGCCGGCAATCGAGGCCGGCACGAAGAAGCCGTGCCCGCATTGCGGCGGCCGGTTGCAGATCCCGAATGCGCCGCCGCCGAGCGCGCCGCAGCCCAATATCAACAAGACGCTGCTGGCGTCCGATGAAGCCGCACCTGCTGCGTCGACGGGGTTCAAGGCCCAACCCTCGGTTCCGATGTCGGCGCCGCAACCGCCGCTGAGCGTCCCGTCGAGTCACGCCGGCGTCGAACAGCGTTCGACCGCGGCTCCGTCGGCGGTCCCGCGCATGCTGATGTTCGGCGGACTCGCGGCGTTCGGCCTGATCGTTCTTGTGCTGCTGTCGTGCATCGCCTTCGCCGTCATCCGCGGGCCGAAGACCGACGACGCAGCCCTCCAGGCGGCGCTGGCGGCTCAAAAGCAGGCCCAGGTGGATCTCGAAAAATACAGGCTGGAGATCGCCGCCAAGCAAGGCGATCTGGAAAAACAACAAAAATCCGAAGCCGACATGAAGGCGCAGTTCCAGCGCATACTGGACGAACAAAAAGCTCGCCAAGAAAAGCTGGACCGCGACCGCGAGTTCGATTTGAAGAACGCCCAGCTTGATCAAATCGCCCGTGAAAAGCGCAAGACCGAACATGATGCCGAGCAGAAGCGGATTGAAGACGAGCGAAAGTTGCGGCAGATGGAATTTGCCCAGATGCAGCAGAAACTGGACGCACAGATGGAAGCAACGCGCAAGGCTCTCGAGTCCGCGAACAGGCAAGCCGCGACGACGACGACGATCATCCAGGCCCCGCCCCCCATGCCGCCGCCCCATCACTGGTACCACCCGCGCTACTACTATCCGTGGTGATCTGTATGCTCTTGTGACGTATAAAGGGGGGGGCAACGATGCACGATCAACGAATCACACGCCGCGCCGCTCTGCAAGCCGGCGCTATTGGCCTGGGCGGCCTCACGCTCGCCGATCTCTCCGCGCTGCAAGCGCCGGCGCAGACGCCGCGGGCGCGCTCGGTGATCTTCGTGTTCCTGACCGGCGGGCTGTCGCAGCTTGACAGCTTCGATCTGAAGCCGGACGCCCCCGACACCGTTCGCGGCGAGTTTCAGCCGATCGCGACGCGGATGCCGGGGGTGCGCATTTGCGAGCATTTGCCGATGCTGGCGCAGCGCAGCGACAAGTACGCGCTGGTGCGGTCGGTGGCGACGGGGAGCGATGGGCACGAGGTGGCGTGTCACATGCTGCTGACGGGCCGGCTCGATCTGCCGGTGGGATTCTCGTTGCAGAACGTGCCGAACCCGCACGAATGGCCGTCGCTGCCGGCTCAGGTGAATTTCGCGCAGAACGGTCGTGGGCGGAACAACCTGCCGCCGGCGGTGGTATTGCCGGAGCCGAGCATCAATGAGGCGGGCAAGGTTCGCCCCGGTCAATATGCCGGCCGGCTCGGGCCGCGCTGGGAAGCCTGGCATCTGCCGATGGCGTCGAAGTGTGCCCTGGGCAACGGCGCCTGTCCGAACTGCTTCCGCCACGATGACACGCCCGACTTTCACCACGAGCCGCCGACGATCTTCGAGACGCCTTCGCTGACCTTGCCCGCCGGCGGCGCCGATCGCTTGCGTGGCCGACTGAACCTGCTCGATTCGATCGAGCAGCAACGTCGCGACCTCGATCGCACGGCGGAAAGTCAACGCCTCGACCGGCATCGGCTGCAGGCGCTGTCCGTGCTCAACGATCCGCGCACGCGCGCCGCCTTCGAGGTCGAACAGGCCGACCCGCGCACCCTCGCTCGCTATGGCCGCAACAAGTTCGGACTGTCGCTGCTGATGGCCTATCGGTTGGTCGAAGCGGGCGTCAGTCTGGTGCAGGTGAACCTCGGCAAGAACTCGTCGTGGGACACGCATCGCCGTAACTTCGTCAACCTGCGCGACAATCTGTTCCCGTACTTCGATCGCTGCATCTCGGCGTTGCTCGACGACCTGCACGAAAGCGGCATGCTGCGCGAGACGCTGGTGATCGTGACGGGGGAGTTCGGCCGCACTCCGCGCATCAACCGCGACGCAGGCCGGGATCATTGGGGCCGGGTGATGAGCTTGCTGATTGCCGGCGGCGGCGTGCAGGGAGGCCGCGTCATCGGCGCTTCCGATCGAATCGCGGCCCAGCCGATGGCCGATCGCCAGACGCCGGAGAACCTCGCCGCCACGCTGTACGCGGCCCTCGGCATCCCGCACAACACGGTGTGGCACGACACCGACGGCCGGCCGTATGAACTGTACCGCGCCGAGCCGATCCAGGGATTGATGTGACAATTGCCGCTTGCGGCTTAGCGCTCGCGTGACGTCAGGCGAGCGCTAAGCCGCAAGCGGCGAGACGTTTTCACTTCTTCAACCGATCGAGCAGATACGCCTGGGCATTTTTGTAGCGCGGATCGGGATGATCGGTGTACGAGAGCACCACGTCGACCTTGAGATCGCGCAGCTTCTCGGCCAGCTTCATGCCCATGACGGGCGAGTGCGTCGGGTCCTTGTGGATGCCGCCGACCTTCGCGTCCTTGTCGCCGGTGTAGAACAGGCCGATGGGCGGATCGTCCTTGCTGGCGTGCTCGATCGGCGAATATTCCTTGATCCACTTCAGCACGCTGTCGCGCTTGGCGTGCAGCTCGTCGAAGTCCTTCAGGCCGAAGGCGTGGGCGCCGTAGGTGTAGTTGGGCAGCCATTCCTTCAGTTCCTTGGGATCGAGCGAGGTCTGGGCGCCGTTGACGGCCGCGCAGTAGAGCCGGGTCGATTCACGGGCGATCGGGTCGTCGCTCTTGGGGTCGGCCATGTCGTCGTGGAACGCGAGCCAAAGCGAGGAGCAAGCGCCGGCCGACCCGCCGGTGGCGCCGATGCGTTTCTTGTCGATGTTCCACTCCTTCGACTTGGAGCGGATGAACTGCAAGGCGCGGGCGGCGTCGTGGAGCGGCGCTTGCACCGGCGGCACGACCTTGTCCTCGACGGCGTTCTGCGTGTAGCGATAGTTGATCGCGGCCACCGAGATGCCGGCGTCGAGGTAGGGCTTGATATTGCCGACGCTTTTCTTGTCGCCGCCGCGCCAGCCGCCGCCGTGAATGTAGAGGACGAGCGGCGTGGGCGTGTCGGACTTCGCTTGATAGAAGTCGAGGACTTGCCGTTCGTGCTTGCCATAGGACACACTGGCGGTCGGCGTTTGCTGAGCGAACAGGGAAGATACGGTCAGACACATCAATACCGGGGCGGCGAGCAAGGTGCGAATCATGGTGCGGGTCTCCTGAAAGGGGTGCGGTCGATGGGGTTGAGTATAACCGCTGGCCGATCGCGGGCAAGCAAAATGTGGCGGGCGTTTTTTTTCGCCTGGCCTATTGCAAACCGCGCAGGTTCTGGTAATCTTGTCGAAAATGACTTCCCGTTTTTTCGCTCTCCAAGGAGACTTTCCATGCGTTCCGTGTTCGGTCCCGTGCTCGCCGGTTTGGCAGTCCTCGCGTTCGTCGGGCAAGCTGCGGCCAGCGACGTCGAAGTGAAAGGCCCGCACATCTGCTGCAAGCAGTGCGTCAAGATCGTCGAAGGCCTGCTCGGCAAGGTGGACGGCGTGTCCGACGTCAAGGCGGACGTGCAAGGCAAGACCGTGAAGTTCACCGCCGCCAACGACAAGGCCGTCAGCGCCGGCATCAAGGCGCTCACCGACGGCGGTTTCTCCGGCAGCGCCACCAACGACGGCAAGGAAGTCAAGAGCAAGCTGCCCGCCGTCGCGAAAGGCGACAAGCTCGAATCCGTGAAGATCGCCAAGGTACACGTCTGCTGCACGCAGTGCCAGAATGCGATCAAGGACGTGTTCAAAGATCACAAGGTCAGCTTCGAAGGCAAGGGGCCCCAGCGCACCGTCGTCGTCGAAGGCATGGATGTGTATGCCGGCACCGTCGTCGAAGCGCTGCGCAAGGCCGGGTTCAACGGCAGTGTGTCGAAGAAGTAAC
>JACQFG010000280.1 GCA_016200155.1 Planctomycetota bacterium
GATACGGCGCGGTTCATGGATAGTCGAAAGTGAGTGCTTGGGTTGCTAGGCGACCGGCAGAAGAAAAAATACCACGACGCGGAGCTTCGTGCCACATTGTGGCACGACGCTCCGCGTCGTGATTGGTACATTTGCTTTTGCCGGTCGCCCTATTGGTGCTTCAAGCAATTTCGCACCCCCGCCATCAGTGCGATGAGGACGATCACGCGAAACAGCGTCGCGCACAGGGCGAAGGGGTCGATCAGCAGGCTCGTGATGATCCACGTGATATAGACAAAAGCGCCCGCCCAGGACGCGGGGATCGGCTGGAAAATCAGCCATATTCCAACGATCAACATGCAAGTCAGCAGCACGGCGGGTGCGCCGAGCGTGTAGGCGTCAAATTCCGGCGGCTTGATGTCCGCGTGCTTGGCGAGGCTCACGAGAAAGTACGAGAGGACAAGAACGATCAGGAAATATCCCAGCTCAAGCATCACCGCGGCGAACCAGAACAGCAGCGTCAGCCGGCGCCATTTCGTGAACGCTTCCGAATAACGGATCGGTTCCGCGGCTTCGGCGTCGATCGGATCGCCGGCGGTCATCGCATCGGCGCCGCAGTGCTCGCAGCGGCCTATCGTCGAATATTCATTGGTGACACGCCGGCAACTCGGGCATTTGATGATGTGCATTCATCGCTCTCCGGGCTCCCGTTTAGCGTTCGCATGGCGTCATGCGAACGCCAAACGAGTTCCTGTTTACTTGCCGGCAATGTCCAGGCAGTAGATGCTGGTGTGATCGCGCAGGTACAGCCTCTTGTCGGCAATCGTCGCCGGGCCGCGGTTTTTCTTGCCGAGCATCGCCACGCGGGCTTTCTCTTCGTACCTCTGGGGATTGCACGCGGCCAAGACGAGATCGCCCTGGTGCATCGTGATGATGAGATGGCCTTCCGCGAGAGTCAGGGCGGATTTGCCGAAATTCTTTTGCGTCCACATCAGCTTGCCGGTCTTGGCATCGACGCAGTTGAGGTGCATTTTCTTGACGTCGAAATGCCCGCTGATGCCGTAGAGATAGCCGTCGTGATAGACGGAGTTGGCCCAGTAGTTTTCCATGACGTTGCCCTCGCCCTTGCTTTCCCAGAGGACTTTGGGAGCGGCGGCGGAGAGCTGGAACATGGCGCAGCCGACGTCTTCGCCGGAGGAGACGAAGAGCTGGTCCTTGCCGATGAGCAACGGCGTGCAGATGTTGCAATCGTAACCGGTTTTCCAGTCGACGCGCCAGAGTTCCTTGCCGGTGTCGGGAGTGGTGGCGAAGAGGCCGGCGGCGTTGAAGAAGATGATCTGCTTCTGCCCGCCGATGGTGACGGGCATGGGCGTCGAGTAGCCGGCCGGGTCGTTGCCGCCGCCCTTCCAGGCGAGTTTGCCGTCCTTCTTGTTGAACGCGGCGATGGCGGCGCCCTTCGCGCCGGGCAGGGCGTAAACGAGGTCGCCGTCGACCAGCGGCGAGGCGGCCAGGCCCCAGTTGAGCTTCTTGCCGGCGAACTCCTTGAGAAAATCGACCGACCAGACAATCTTGCCGGTGTCGGCTTCGAGGCAGGCAAGCGGCCCACTCGGGGAATGGACGTAAACGAATTTGCCCTCGATGGTCGGCGTTGCGCGCGGGCCGTCGCCGTAGCCGTTCGTGTACTCCACGGCAATTTTGGTTTCCCAGAGCTTCGTGCCCTTGGCCGCGTCAAGGGCGAGCACAAATTCGCCGCCGTCGTGCTGGACCTGCGTGATAGCGCGTCCCTGGGCGATGGCGACGCTCGAATAGCCGACGCCGCCGGGGACCTTCCAGAGCACCTTCGGCCCAACCTTCGGCCACGTTGTCAGCAACCCGGTCTCGGGCGATGCGCCATTGCGATTGGGTCCGAGCCAGTTCGGCCAATCGCCGGCGCTCAGTGGCAGCGCGACGCCAGCAACGATCATCGATGCGACAAGTATCTTCTTCATGACAAGAAACCTCCTGAAGGATTTGTGAGCATTGTAGTCAGCCCGGCAGCGGATCGATAGGAAAAACCAGTCCTCATTTCTTCGTTTAGCGCCCGCGTCGTGCCGCGCGAACGCATGGCGCCACGCGGGCGCTAAACGAAGACGATACGTTGCAACACGCGGAAACCTAACACCATGACCAAAAAATCCGAGTTCCACATCGCCGTCCTGCCGGGCGACGGCATCGGCGTCGACGTCACTGCCGAGGCCGTTCGCGTCTTGCGTGCGGTCGAGCAGCGGTTGAACGATGTCACCTTCACGCTGACGACGCACGACTGCGGAGCCGTCTGCTATCAACGCACTGGCGATGACCTGCCCGCAACCACGCTCGATGCGTGCCGCAAGGCCGACGCGGTCCTGCTCGGCGCGATGGGGCATCCCGATATCCGCAAGCCCGACGGGACCGAGCTGACGCCGCAGGTTACTTTGCGGGTCAAGCTCGATTTGTACGCCGGCGTTCGGCCCTGCAAACTTTATCCCGGCGTGCCCTCGCCGCTCGCCAACGTCAAGCCGGGCGAGATCGATCTCGTGATCCTGCGCGAACAGACTGAGGGATTATTTGCATCGCTGCAGGCCGGCATCGTCTTACACGATCAGGTCGCCACCGACACGCTGGTCATGACCCGGCGCGGCATCGAACGCATTTGCGCGTTCGCCTTCAAGCTCGCAAGACGCAAGGTGACGTGCGTCGACAAGGCAAACATCTTCAAGAGTTTCGCTTTCTTTCGCAAGATATTCGACGAGGTCGCCGCCAAGCATCCGTCGATCGCGAAGCAGCACGCCTACATTGACGCGATGGCTCTCTACCTCGTGCAGAAGCCGGGGCAGTTCGACGTCATCGTGACGGAGAACATGTTCGGCGACATCCTTTCCGATCTCGCCGCGGGCTTGATCGGTGGCATGGGCATGGCGCCGTCGGCTGACATCGGCGACGATCACGCGGTCTTCCAGCCGGCGCACGGCACGGCCCCCGATATTGCGGGCAAGGGTATCGCCAATCCCATCGCCGCCATCCTCTCGGCCGGCATGATGCTCGATTGGCTCGGGCGTCGGCATCAACGTGCCGAATTACAGCAAGCTGCCGTCAAGATCGAGAACGCTGTTGCTGAGGTGCTGGCTGACGGGAAAAAGCTCCCCGTCGATCAGGGAGGCACGGCAACGACCCAGGCCGTCGGCGCGGCGATCGCACAAAGGCTTTGATGCCGATTGTAACGCAAATACTACCTTTTTGTTTACTACCGCTGATGGATTCCCCCATTTAACCGGTTGCACGCCGCAAGCGAACCGCTACAATGTTGCTTTGTTTGCGGCGTGCGGCGCATCTCACGTCTCGGCGTATTCATTGGGGATCGCTGAAAGGGTCGTCGATGGAAAAATTGCTTTGCTGGGGTTCGCTCGGCCTCGCCGGCGTCTTGCTCCTGCTCTTCTTGATGGACATGATCCTCGGCATCCCGTTCGGCGGCATCGGCTGGATGGTCAACGGCATCGGCGTCATCTCGTGCGGCCTCGTCGGCTATCTCGCGTGGGATTCCTTCAAGGAAATGCGCTGACCAACTTTTCCCGCCATTGCACCAATCGATATGCAGTAGCCGCAGGCTTCAGCCTGCGGCGTGATGCCTCGCTTCGACGCACGGCCGCAGGCTAAAGCCTGCGGCTACAATCCGAGTTAACGAATGCCGATCAGTGCCTCGACCACTCCTTCCGTCGTCGCATTCTTAGCTTCTGCCGTCACGGGTAGACCCAACTCGCGGATCGTGTCGCTGGTCACGGGGCTGATGCTCACGAGCTTGATTTCGCGCGCCTCGATGCGGCGTCGGCAGGTGGCGTCGAGCCGGGCCAGCAGCGACTTGGCGATGTTCGAACTCGTCAGCGTGATGTACTCGATCTCGCCGCGCCGCAGGGCGTTCATCACTTCGTCATCGACTTCGAGCGCGTCAACTTGTGAATAGACCGCGATCTGCTCGACGGTGCAGTGGGCTTCGAGCTGTTGCCGCAGCACGTCCCGGCCGCGATCGGCGCGGGCGAGCAGGACGCGCTGGCCGGGCTGGATCTGCGTGAGGAGCGCAGCGGCCAAGTCTTCGGATTGAAAGCGTGTCGGCACGAGATCGGGTTTGAGGTGAAATGCTTGCAAGGCCGCCGAAGTCTTCGGGCCGATGGCGGCAAGACGGACATTGCCCAGGGCTCGCAGATCGAGGCCGAGCTTTTCGAGCCGCCCCAGGAACGCGGTCACGCCGTTGGCGCTCGTGAAGACGAGCCAGTCGGTTTGCCGCAACGATTGAATGGCGCGATCTACGGGGGCCCAGTCGGCGATCTCGCGAATCTCGACGCTCGGCAAGACGAACGGCACGGCGCCCAGGTCGATCAGGCGATGCACGAGTTCGGCCGCCTGGTGGCGCGGCCTCGTGACCAGGACGCGCTTGCCGAACAGCGGCCGGCGCTCGAACCACGCCAGCTCATCGCGCAGCGCGACGACAGGGCTAACAAAGATCACCGCCGGCGCGGCGAAGCCTTCATCGCGCACCCTGCGCGGCAACTCGGCCAGCGGCGCCGTCAACGTCCGCTGCGTCCCCAGCGTCGCGTACTGCACGACGGCCGCCGGCGTTTGCGGGTCCTTCCCCTCGGCCAACAGCGCCGCCACGATCCGATCGATGCGCGACATTCCCATGTAGATCACGAGCGTCCCGGGAAAGCGGGCGAGCGCATTCCAGTCGAGGATGCTCTCCGGCTTGTGCGGGTTTTCATGTCCCGTCACGAAGGCGACGGCACTGGCGTGATTGCGATGCGTCAACGAAATGCCGGCGTACGCTCCCGCGCCGATCGCGGCGGTGATGCCCGGCACGATCTCGAACGGGATGCCCGCCTCGCGCAGCACCTCCGCTTCCTCGGCGCCGCGGCCGAACACCAGCGGATCGCCTCCCTTGAGACGAACGACGCATCGGCCTGCGCGTGCCGCCGCGATCATGGAATCGTGGATCGGCACGACGCGCTCGTCATGATGCGACGCCAGCTCCGTGACGCAGCGTTTCTCCGCCGCTGCCGGCGCGTACTCGAGCAGGATAGGCGAGACGAGCTTGTCGTACAGCACGAGGTCCGCTTGCCGCAGACATTCGACCGCGCGCAGGGTCAGCAGTCCGGGATGGCCCGGACCGGCGCCGACCAAATACACGGTTGCGATGGACATGGAGGTTGTTATAGACAAGTCGGCGCTTGCGGCTTAGCGCTCGCGTGGCGCCACGCGAGCGCTAAGCCGCAAGCGGCGTTACACTTCCACCAGCTCGTTGCTCTTCTCTTCCTGCTCCCACTCGGCAAGCGCCTCGTGTTCGCCCTGGTAGACGCACAACAGGATGCCGAGTTCGTAGAGCCCGCACATCGGCACCCACAGGAAGAGCATGCTGAGCGCGTCGACCGACGGCGTGATGACCGCGGCGAACACCGCCATCACGAACCACGAAATCCGGCGATACCCGCGATACATTTCCAGCGTGCAGATGCCCACCTTGTGCAGGAACATCATCACCAGCGGCGTCTGGAACGACAGGCCGAAGACGATCGGCATCATCAGCGCGAACCCGAGCCATTCGTTGAGCCGAAGTTCCGCGGACAGCCCGAGCCATTCGTTGAACCAGAGCATCGCCTCGATGGCGCGCGGGATGACCAGGAACTGGCACACGAGCACGCCGGAGATGAACAGGAACAGGCTGAACGGCAGATAGACGTTGACGAGCCGTTTCTCGTGCGGATAGAGTCCGGCGGCGATGAACATCCAGATGTGGTAGAACACCCACGGGCTGGAGACGACCAGGCCGGTCATCAGCGAGACCTTGAAATAGACCATGAACGCTTCGGTGATGTGCATCGTCGCCAGGGTGGGGCGGCGCACTTCCAGGTACGATTTGGTCATCTCATCGGTCATGACCTTCGAGTTTGGGAACTGGACGTCGAGTTCCACCAGGTTGCCGCGGCCGCGAACTTCTTTGTCCAGCAGCACATGGGCATTGAGCTTTTCCAGCAGACTTTCGGCGCCCTTGGGGATGCCGTCGAGAAACGCCGGCTCCCCTTCGGCCTTGGCGGGCTCCTTCTTGCCGACGATTTCCAGGATCTGTTGCTTGTTGATGAGGATCGTGGTTGAGAGGGGCCGAGGCACATATCCCGCGGCTTTGGCCCGGTCTTCTTCCGCCTTCAGCTCGCGCTTTAGCTTGCGTTTTTCGAACTCAAATAGCTGCTCCTCAACCGGCGCCACGATGATGCCCAGCACCCACGGGCCGAGCGGCCAAAGACCGATGACCATGCCGATCGCGAATCCCTTCAACGCGCGCAACAGGTGCGTTCGCAGGTCCTCGATGTGGTCGCCCATGCTCATGCGCGTATCGGAGAACATGTCTTCCGGATCGGGGGGTTCGGCTTCGTTTTGGCTCATGGTGATGATCGGCGGCAGGGGAGCGATCGCGGCGGGTGGGAAACGTCACTGTACTATTCTACCGAAGAGTCAAGGGGTTCTCAAGTTAACGAAAAAGTAACCGCAGCGGCGCGAAACGATGACGAATAATCGCTCCCGGCCAGCGTGCGGGGCCCGATTTCTTGCCTTCGTCGGTCGATTCGGCAGATTGCCTTGGCAGAGTGTGGTAGAGGAAGGTAGAACGGAATTCATTCCGTTCGAAGTTCCGAACGGAATGAATTCCGTTCTACTTGTGCGGAAGCGAAACGATGCGCCGTATATTGATCCTGGGCATGCTGTTACTGGCCGGCTGCCAGCACGTTTCCGGCCCGTTTGCGCCGCGCTCGAACGCCCGCGCCGACGATCCGCGTCTGAGCATCGCCGAGCAGCAGAGCCGAGTGCGCGATCGTTACGCCCTTCCCGATGCCTCGCCGGGCGTAGGTCCGCCGTCCGGCGCCGGCTTACCGCGTTGATGCGATGAAATCCATTTCGCTGGATGTGAACAGCCTTGCCGAGACCGAAGCGTTCGGCCGACGGCTGGCGGCGCATCTTTTCCCCGGGGCCGTCGTCGCGCTCATCGGACCGCTCGGCGCCGGCAAGACCAATCTCGTTCGGGCCATCGCCGAGGGGCTCGGCATCGGGAACCCGGCCGTCGTCAACAGTCCCACCTTCGTGCTGATTCAGGAATACGAGGCTCGCTTGCCGATCTATCACTTCGACGCCTATCGTCTGGCCGGCGACACCGAATTCGCGGACCTCGGCGTACACGAGTATTTTCAAGGCAACGGCGTTTGCCTGGTCGAATGGGCCGACAAGGTCCCGGCGTGTCTTCCTGCCGAGCGTTTGGAGATTCGCATCACGATCACCGGCGAGCAATCGCGGCGGTTTGACGTGACCGCGCTGGGCGCGCGCTATGAAGCGATCGTTATGCCGCTTGCGGCTTAGCGTTCGCATGGCGCCATGCGAACGCTAAACGTAAAC
>JACQFG010000281.1 GCA_016200155.1 Planctomycetota bacterium
CATCATCATGACGGAGAACATCTACCGCCGGCTGGGACTTGAGCCGGCTCGTCCGTATCGCGATGTGGTGTATGCCGCCGCCACGGAAGTCGGGGGAGCCATGTTCGCTGCCGTATCGAACACGGTGATCTCCTTCTTGCCGGTGTTCCTGTTGACGGGTCCCGAAGGCAAACTTTTCCAGCCGCTCGCGTACACCAAGACGTTTGCTTACGGCGCATCTATGGTCCTGGCGATTACGCTGGTGCCGGTCATTGCCTATTACACATTCAAACCGATCCGCTGGTCGGCACGGCGCTCCTTGATCCTCGCCATCGGCGCCGGCTTGATGTCCATGATCGCGACCTTCGGCATCCTTCACTGGGGCTTGGAGTCTACCAGTAGGTGGAGCGGTTGGCCCACCGCGATTGGCGTTGGCGTCATGATCGGCGCATGTGTTTATCGCGTCGGCCGTGAACAGATTCTGGATGTCGAACAGAATATGGTGTCGCGCACGATCTACGCCATGTTTCGGCCATTGTTCGGCTGGACATTGAATCACAAGAAGCTCTTCATGGTGCTTCCCACCTCAATGGTGATGCTGGGATTGCTGGTTTGGTTGGGGTTCGGGAAGGTCGCATACCCCGTCGAAGCTGGACTCAAGGCTGTTGGCGTGGATCCAACGGAAACCGGGGCCTGGAGCAGAATGAAGAAAGTCTTTCCAGGCATTGGCCGCGAGTTCATGCCGCCCCTCGATGAAGGATCGCTCTTGTACATGCCGTCGCTGTTGCCTTCGGCCTCGTTGTCGCAGGGACAGGACATTATCTCTCGGCAGAACAAGGCCATCCAGGAAGTTCCCGAAGTGGAAAGCGTTGTCGGCAAAGTGGGCCGGTCGGAATCCGCGCTCGATCCAGCGCCGACCAGCATGATCGAGACGATCATCATCCTCAAGCCCGAAATTCACTGGCGAATGGTTCGCCAGGAACGCTGGCATAGCGGCGTTTCTTGGCTGAGTTGGTGCAACCGCATTTGGCCCGAAGAACGGCGCATCACCAAGGACGAACTCATGAAGAAGCTTCAAGAGAAGACGGCGATTCCCGGCGTTTTGCCGACCTGGCTGCAACCGATCCAGACGCGCATCGTCATGTTGCAGACCGGCTTCCGGGCCATGATGGGCGTCAAGATCTACGGCGCCGATGTGAAGGAGATCGAGCGCATCGGCCTGCAAATGGAGAAGATTCTGCGCAAAGTCCCCGGCGCCACCGACGTGGTCGCGGATCGTATCGTTGGCCGGCCTTACATTCAGTACGACATCGACCGCGTCGCGATCGCGCGTTACGGCGTCAAGATCCAGGACGTACAGGACATCATCGAGATCGCCGTCGGCGGCGAAAACATCACGACCACCGTGGAAGGACGCGAACGCTATCCGATCCGCGTTCGCTACCCACGTGAACTCCGTGAACGCTTCGACGACCTGGAACGCATCCTGGTTCCCACGTCCACGGGCGCTCAAGTACCGATCGGGATGGTTGCCAAGATCAGTTACGTCATCGGCCCACAAGAGCTGAAAAGCGAGAACGGCCTCTTGGTCGGCTACGTCACCATGAACACGCGGGACCGCGATGAAGTCAGTGTCGTCGAAGACGCCGAGGCCTTGCTCCAGGCGGAAAAGGCCCGCAGCGACGCTCTCATCAAAGCCGGCAAACACGAGGAAGCAACGCTTGTCGTCCCGCCGGGATATTACTGGAAATGGTCCGGGCAGTTCGAAAACCAGCAGCGTGCCACACAGCAGCTTTCCTGGATGGTCCCGTTGGTCCTCTTTGGCATGTTCGTGATGCTCTACATGGGGCTGGGGCGTTGGTGGCTCGCCTTGATCGTCTGGTTTTGCATCCTCGTGTCGGCTGCCGGCGGCTTTGCCATGCTTCTGTGGTATGGCTCGAATCTCAGCGTCGCTGTCTGGGTCGGCTTCATTGCGCTGTTCGGCGTTGCCGATGACGCCGCGGTGGTCATCCTCAGTTTTCTCGAAGACACGTTCAAGGAGGCCAAGCCGCGCAACGTCGGCGCGATACGAGGCCTGGTAATCGAAGCCAGCCTGAAACGTGTTCGTCCACTGCTCATGAGCACCGCAACCACCGTGATCGGCTTGTTCCCGATCTTCCTGCTAAGCGGCCGCGGATCTGACGTGATGCAGCCGATGGCGATACCGTGCGTCGGCGGCATGGGGGTTCAGCTGATCGCGTTCCTGCTGGCGCCGTGTCTCTATTGCATGGTCAAGGAATGGCAGTTCTTGCGAGGTCTCTCGTTGGGTGACGAGCCCGAAGCAGTTACTCAGCCTGTGCAAGTTCCTGATACTCCGAGTAAGGATGCCAACATCATTTGAGCAGTGCCAACATGAAAAGGTCAGCGGGAACCTGCGCTGAAGCGCGCACGACCAGGTCGGCGCGGCCTCGTTGAAACCAATCGGACTGTCGGACGCCCAGGGCTGTCTCCAGACGATGCCGGCGTGGCCCTTCCCTGGCGGACTGAAATTCCCCGGCAGACTCTGCACGGACGCGCGACCCGATCCACGTTGACTCGCTCCCGTGTGATCCACTTCATGCGGCACACTCCGTTCTTAGTACGGATTTAGTGCTTCGCCTTCTTACTCACTGACGCTTGAACATCGAGGGCGGACTTGAGTCCGCGCGCCAATTCCTCGGTCGGCCCTTTGGCCCAGAAATGCGTGAAGTAATAGGCAGGCTGTTCGCCGATCATGTGGTTGTGCAGCGCGACGATGTGAATGTTCGCCTTGCGGAGCGCCTTCAACACCGGTTGGACCTCGTCGGCCGTCATGATGAAGTCGCCATCCACAGCGGCCAACGTGTCACTGCCCGAGAACGCGGCCCAAGTGGTCAGGCCCATCGCGCCGCCGACCTTGACGCCGTGCATTGTCCCTTCGCGGCCGATCGTGAACTTGACCACGCCGTCCTGGGCTTGACTCTTGTGGCCAAGGATCTTGTCGAGTGGACCGGACGTGATGACACCGGCCTTGGGCGCCTTGCCCAGAAAGCCCTTGGCTGGCCGTGGCACATCGAGGCGTGTGTTCTTGATCGCGTCCCACATGCTCTTTACGGCCGTCGCCAGCTTTTCGGGATCGCCCTGGCCGCCGATGTGCATGAAGTAGACCTTTGGCTCATCGTAGAAAAAGTGATTGTGCAAACCGGTGACTTCAAGTCCCCCGGCAAACGCCGCATCCATCGCCGCAGTCACTTCGTCCTGAAAAACGACGGTGTCCCCCATCACCATCGCACCGTGCTTGGTCGGCGTGAACGCGGCCCAGGATCCCAGGCCCGCCGCGGGCTTGAAGGCCATGCCGTCCACGGTCACGGCCACGTCGGTTCGCGCCCACGCGAGGCGCACCACGCCGTCCGGCGTCGTTGTGGCCTTGGAATCCGCCGCCCGAGCAATCTTGCCCTCATCCAGTTTTGCGGGATCACCCTGAGCGTGAGCGATTGCCCACCAAGCAGTGGAAGCCAGAGCGATTACGAGAAATGCACCGACGACAAGCCTCTGCTTCTGTTGAATCATGGAAGGTCTCCTTGGATCGCACCGAAGAATGAAATGGGCGAAGGGCGAAACGCCGAACCTGTCTCGGCGGTTGGTTCACCGCGGGGACAAACCCTGCCGCGTGGCCGGGACGAATGAGATCAAGGCATGAAAGCCACGCGCTTCGGCGCCTTGCCGACGTTGACCTTGCTGACGGATTTCAATTGGCCCTCGCGTCCGACATCGACGAACTGGAGCGTGTTGTCGCCGAGGTTGCTGAGCATGACGCGCACCGTGTCCCCCTTGGCGCCGGGGATCGGCTCGATGCAGCAGGGCTTGGACACGTCCATGAGCCGGCCGAGCAGCTTGCCACTCTTCACATCGACAGCATCGAGGAACGACCGTCCTTCATTGGCAGCCAAGACAATATTGCCATGGACTGCCTGCACACCATGATAGGTGACCTCTTGCGGCTGCGCGTTGTCCTTCGGCGGCGCCAGTTCGATCATGCGGCTGACTTTGCCGGTCTTCAGATCGGCCTCGAAGAATCCGTTGACCCAATGCGACCCGCAGAAGATCTTCGATTCATCGGGCGTAAACGTAAGGCTGCGCGGATTGACGGTCAACGGATAGAACTTGACGAGCTTGCGTTCCGTGAGATCGACGACGGCCACACCGGTTGCCTTTTTGCAGGTGACGTAGACGTATTTGCCCAAAGGGCCATAGCGGACGACGTGCGGGGCGCTCAGGTCCTTGATGCGGAACGACTCCTTCATCGTCTCGATGTTGATGCCGACGATATCGTCGCTGTAGAAGTTGGCGACGACGATGTCCTTGCCGTCGTTGGTCAGGACGATGTGGTCGTTGAACATCTTGCCGATGGGCGTCTTGCCTTTGAGCTTGAAGTCGGGCAAGGAGTAGAACTTGACGCACTCCTCGTCTTCGACGCCGACGGCGACGGTCTTGCCGTCATTGCTGACGGCGATGCCATAGGGCCGTGGGCCGACTTTGTACCGTTCGATTTCCTTCATCTTGTCCAGATCGACCAGCGACACGCTGCCTTCGCCGGTGTTGACCACGAAGACGCGTTTCGGCGCGGCGTCCTTCGTGCCTTCGGCTGCTTTTCCGGTGAATGCCATCGGAATCAGTACGGCGGCGACGAGAGCGACCAACAGGAATCGTCGTGGGTTCATGACCGTCTCCTTCGTGTTTGAGAGTGGCTTGCTTCGCCGCTTGCGGCTTAGCGTTCGCGTGATGGCTTGCGAACGCTAAGCCGCAAGCGGCAAACATGATCACTCCTTCTTGGCCGTGATTTGCAGGTTGGCGAAATACGTCTGGGCATCGGCCTTGCTCCACAGGCCGACGAGGCCCGCTTCGGTGAAGGTGTCGTCGGTCAGGTCGATGAGCATCTTGCCGTTGAAGAAACACTGGATCTGGTTGCCCTTGTGGACGCCGCGAATGGTTTGCCATTTGCCGTCCGCGGGTTTGACGTCAACTTTTTTCAAGGACATTCGCACGCCGCCGACGGTTTTATAGAGCCAAAAGTTATCTTCCAGCGGGTTGAAGCGGACGATGTAGAAGTTGTCTTTGTCCTTGGCGCGCCAGAGGATGCCGCCGCCCTGGTCCTTGTCGCCGGCGATGGCTTTGATGGAAACGGAGATATCGACGTTCTTGTACTTGCCGGCGTCCTCGGCGATGCACACGTTGAACACCGCGCTGCCGTTCTTCGAGGTTTGGTGCAGGGCGAACCTGCCGCCGGGGACAGTCTTGTCCTCCACGAGCTTCCAGGCGCTGGCCAAGGTTCCCTTGACAATGGTCTTGCCGGTGACGCCGGCCTTCCAGCCCTGCGGCATTTCGTCCACTTTGCCTTTGTCGAAGCCCAGCCGAACGGGATCGCCGGCCCAAAGGCCTGACGCGAGAATTAGAACGGTCCCTATTGACGCGATTCGCATATTGCTGCCTCCTGGTTGTCTACGTTAGCCCCAAGTTCAGTGGTAGCCGATATGAATCCAAAGTTCAATGAACTGCAAATTAGAAATCGCTAATCAGGTCTTGCGGATTAGAATTCGCGCGAGCCCTGGACAAAATGAATCCCATTAGGGAGGCGGAACGCCATGGTCCGGATTCGGATTATTGAGGATCAAAAGCGCCTGCTGAACAGCTTGCGTCGCGGCCTGGAGGAGGAGGGTCCTGGTCCAAGAACGCGATTCCGTTGCGACTCACGAAACTCCGCAAGCGATAACCACAGTTGACGGCGAGTCATCACCTACACCTACCGTGCGCGCCTTTTAATGGCACTGCCACGGTATTCTGAAAGAGTGGCCCGGCCGAAACTTTCGCCATGAGTTCCTTGGTCGACTCCAAGAGTGCGGTCGTTTTCGTAAGTCCATTGGGCGCTGAGGGTTTCGAACCCCCGACCCCCTGGGTGTAAACCAGGTGCTCTAGCCGCTGAGCTAAGCGCCCGCAATGCCGCTTGCGGCTTAACGCTCGCGCGGCATCGTACGAGCGCTAAGCCCCAAGCGGCGAATGGTTACATCGAGAACGAGCTGCCGCAACCGCAGGTGGTCTTGGCGTTCGGGTTGGAGATGCTGAAGCCGCGCTTGTTGAGGTCGTCGTGGAAATCGACGACGACGTCGTTGAGGTACATCAAGCTGCGGCGGTCGATGACGATGGCGACGCCGTGCTGTTCGAATTTCTCGTCGAGCTTGGGATTCATTTCCTTGTCGAGATCGAGCTTGTGCTGGAAGCCGCTGCAGCCGCCTCCCTTGACGCTCATGCGCAAGAAGATTTCCGGCGGCGCTTCGGGGCCGGACAATTGCTCGGCGGTGATGCGTTTGACTTCGGCGGCGGCCTTTTCAGTAATAGTGATGGCCATGGACGGACTCCTTAAGGAAAGTAGGTACCCCCAGAAATCGCTGCGCTCATCCTGGGGCTTGTAATGCCAGTGACGGACTGATCGCACGCAACCGACGTACGACCTTCGTGACTTCTTCGATGGTGAATTCGACTTCTTCCATGGTGTTGAACCGGCCCAGTCCGAACCGGATGCTGCTGTGGGCCAGGTTGTCCCGTATGCCCATCGCACGCAGGACATAGCTCGGCTCAACGCTCGCCGAGGTGCATGCGGAGCCGGAGCTGACCGCGATATTCTTCATCGCCATAAGCAGAGCCTCACCTTGAATGTGGACGAAGCTAAGGTTCAGGTTGCCCGGCAAACGCTGGTCGGGATGGCCGTTCAGGGTGCAATCGTCAAGATTATCGAGCAACCCCTCGTACAGCCGATCACGCATACGTCGACAGCGCTCGGCTTCTGCGGGCATCTCGCGGCCGGCCAGTTCGCACGCCTTGCCGAAGCCGACGATACTCGCCACCGCGAGCGTGCCGCTGCGCATCCCACGCTCATGCCCACCGCCGTCAAGGATCGGCTCCAGCCTCACGCGCCGGCGCACATACAAGGCACCGACTCCCTTTGGCCCGTATATCTTGTGCGCAGACAGACTGACCAGGTCGGCTTGCAGACTCTCGACATCAACCGTAACCTTGCCGATTGCCTGCGTGGCATCGGTGTGCAGCAACACTTTCCGCTGCTTGCAGATCGCACCGATCGACGCGACCGGTTGCAGCGTGCCCACCTCGTTGTTCGCCAGCATCACGCTGACCAGGATCGTCTCCGGAGTAATCGCATCGGCTACCTGATCGGGCGACACGCAACCAAACCTATCCACCGGCAAATACGTCACGCGGAAACCATCCCGCTCCAGCCGGCGGCACGGGTCGAGTACGGCGCGATGCTCCACCTGAGTCGTGATGATGTGGTTGCCCTGCCGGCGATACATCAACGCGCCGCCCTTGAGCGCGAGATTGTTGCTCTCGGTGGCGCCGCTGGTGAAAACGATCTCCCTCGGCGCCACGTTGATCAGCGCTGCGATCCCGGCCCGGGCTTCATCGACGGCCTCCAGCGCGCGCTGACCAAACGCATGAACGCTCGCCGCATTGCCGTAGTCCTCGGTGAAGAACGGCAACATGGCATCGACGACGCGCGGATCGGTTCGCGTCGTCGCCTGGTTGTCCATGTAGATCGGCAGCCGCACCATCGGGTTCTCCGGTCGCTCACGCTCCCGGCTCGCAATTACTTCATCGTGACCTTCTCGCAGCGTGACAAATCCAGCTGCAGCGAATGATCGATCGGCGTCGACTGACGGAACAGGTCCACCAGCAGCACGCTTTCCAGCACTGCCCGGATCTTGTTGTGCACGTCGGTGATCGGCACGCGAATCGGGCAGTGGGCCGTCAGCGAACAGCAAGCCTCCGGGTTCTCCGTGTTGCATTCGGCGACCTGCACCGTATCGTCGAGAGCATCGATCAGGTCGGCGAGAGTCCGCTCGCCCGTGGAGCCGCGCAAAACGTAGCCGCCCTTCACGCCGCGACGGCTTTCGACATAGCCCTGATGGCCCAGGTCCTTGAGAATATTCGCCACGAACGGTCGGCTGATGCCGAACCGCGCGGCAATCTCGC
>JACQFG010000282.1 GCA_016200155.1 Planctomycetota bacterium
CATGCTGAATTGAGGTTCAGCAGTTAAGGTTGTGATCGGCTTTTTACGTGGCCTGCTGATCAACCACGACACGCAACCAAACGCCTCAACTTACCCGATCGAAACCAGATCGCCCCCTGAGGCGGAGAGCCTGCTTTGATTATACCAGAAAAAAATAAAAAATACCTGTCAAGCCCGCAGGTGAGGTACTCCGAACCTGCGGGGTAACCCCGCAGGTTCGGAGTACCTCACCTGCGGGCTTGGCCTTACCGCTGAGCCAGCGCCGGCGCCGCTTGCATTGCTGTGTCGAGGTCGTGGATCGATTTGACGAACGGCAGCACGACGACGAACGCGGTCCCGTCGGGTGAGCTGTCGACCTGAATCGTGCCGCCCATCAAATCGACGTAGCTCTTGACGATCGCCAAACCGAGGCCGGCGTGGGGCGTGTCGGCGTGGCGCGACGGGTCGGCGCGGTAGAAGCGTTCGAAGATGTGCGCCAGGGCGTCGGGTTTGATGCCGATGCCGGTGTCGCGCACTTCCAGGCGAACCTGGCCGTTGATGCGCTCGACGGACAGATCAATGACGCCATCGGGTTTGTTATACTCGACTGCGTTATGGAGCAGATTGACAAGAACCTCGCGCAGCTTGTTCGAATCGGTCTGGGTGCCGACTGGGTCGGGCAGGTGCAGGCGCAGCTCGATGCCGCGCGCCTTGGCGAGGGGACGAATGAGATCGGCGCACTGCAGGGCGAGTTCGGTGACGTCGGTCGGGGCAGGACGATATTGATCGGCGCCGGCGTCGAGGCGGGCCAGCGTCAGGAGGCGTTCGACCAGTTGATACATGTGCAGGCCGCTCGAGTGGCAGTCGTCGAGGATTTCGCGGTACTCGTCGACGCTGCGGGTGCGATTCAGGCCGACTTCGAGGGTCGTCATCAGGGCGGCGAGCGGCGTACGCAGTTCGTGGGAGATGTCGGCGGCAGCTTGCTTCTCGCGTTCGAACGCCTTGTGCAGGTGTTCGAGCAGTTCCGACAGCCGCGACGCGATGGGCCGTAGCTCGTTGGGCAAGCGGGTCGCGTCCAGCGGCAGCTGGAAGTCCTTCGCCGACACCTTGCTGACGGCGTCCGACATTCTCGAAAGCGGGGCCAGCCCGATGCGGATGACCAGGTAGCCCCCCAGCCATAGCGCCGCGAGAGCGGACAGGCCGATCCACATCATGCTGCTGCGCAGTTGCGCCAGTTCCCGTTCGATCGAGGTGTGGACCTGGGCTAACTGTTCGTCGCGTCTTTTTACAAGCGACGCAAACCGGGCTTCGGTGGGGGCGAGGTCACTGGCGTACTGGATGTAAAGAGTGCGGTCCTTGATCTGGATGACCGGCGGACCTCGAAACGTCGGGGGGTTGTTCTTGCCCCCGCCCTTGGGGGGAGTGCCGCCTTTGGCAGCTCCCTTGGGCTGCACCTTTGGGGGACCGCCGGCGCCCCATAGATTCGGCGGCGTGATAGCGGGCTTCTCGGTCCCCTTGACGAACGGCCAGGCCAGACTCACGATGTCGTGACTCGCGACGTGCGTCCGCATGGTCAAGCGGCGCACCTTGACGCCTCGTTCCAGCACGACGTCCTCGTATTTCTCGGGAACCTCCTCGGCGTGATCGATGAATTCCTGGTCCAGGGTGAAGTCACGATCGCCCATCGTCATGGATCGCTGCAGCGTGAACCCATGGGTGTTGTAGAGCTGAAAATATTCCCGGGCGTGACTCGTGTCCTCTTCGCCCACCAGATCGTCGGCATCTTCGATGTAAGTCCACACCGGTTGAGCCCGGTAAACGGGAATCGCCGCGGGAGCATGCGTCACCTGATGGCCATAGAGCGCGTAACTGGCGGCACTCACTGGCCCCGTCGGCATCGTCCAGGCGCCGATCATGTTCAAAAGTCCGAACTGTGGTTCCGCATGGATGATGGCGGATTTGGAGATGCGCACCAGGGCCCGCGCTTGCAGCAGCAGCCGGCGGTCGAGGTCGGCCTTGACCACTTCGCAATTGGCGTCGCACTCGCCGCGAATCCGAAACTCCGAGGCACGCTGCCGATCGAGCAGCGATTGCTCGCTCGTGGAATAGGCGAACCACGACACGGCCGCCAGCGCCGCAGTTGCCAGCAGCAGGAAATAGACGATCAGCGAGAGCCGAATGGACTTCATCTCATTCCCCTTCGCCGCGCAGCATGTAGCCTTCGCCCCAGCGCGTCAGGATCAGCTTGGTTTCGAAGTCATTATCTATTTTCGTGCGCAAATAGCGAATATAAACATCGACGACATTCGAAGTATTTTCATCGTACTCGTCGTAGAGGTGCTCCCAGATCATCGTGCGCGTGACCACCTTGCCGCGATGGAACGCCAGGAACTGCAGGAGGGCAAACTCGCGCGGCGTCAAATGGATGACCTGGCCGGCCCGCTTGACGACCCGGGCGGAGGTGTCGATTTCGAGATCGTTGACGCGCAGGATCGGGTCCTTGATCTGATGCCGGCGCCGTACCAGGGCGCGCAGCCGGGCCATCAATTCTTCCAGCTGGAACGGCTTGGTCAAGTAGTCGTCGGCGCCGAGGTCGAGCCCCTTGACCTTGTCTTCCGTCGTGTCCTTGGCGGTCAGGATGAGGACGTGCGTCGTGACGTTGTCCTTTCGCCACTGCTTGAGCAGCGTCAAGCCGTCGATCTTCGGCAACATCAGGTCGAGCACCACGACGTCGTAGCCGGCGCCGCGGGCCTTGAAGTCGGCTTCTTCGCCGTCCTCGGCCGTGTCGACCGCGAAACCTTCCTCCTCCAGGCCACGCTTGAGGGCGCGCAAGAGCGGCTTGTGGTCTTCAACGAGCAAAATGCGCACGATAGCTCTCCCGTCAGGTAGAGGCGTTTCCATTATATCGTAATTACGGGTGGATTAAGGGTTCATGAGAGACAACGTGGAAAATCGACAAGGTGACGAATAATTCAGCTTGGCGCGGGGAACTGCTGACAGAACGCACGGACCTCGGCACGAATGCGCTGGAGGCCGGCCTTGTCCTCGGCCCGAGCCAGGGACGATTCGATCCACCCGGCAATCCGGCGCATTTCCGGTTCGCGCATGCCGCGCGTGGTCAGGGCAGGGGTGCCAATGCGGATGCCGGACGGATCCATCGGCGGGCGCGTGTCGAACGGGATCTTGTTCTTGTTGACGGTGATGCCGGCATGGTCGAGCGTTTCCTCGGCGATCTTGCCGGTCAGGCCGCGCGCGGTGACATCGACGAGCAGCAGGTGATTGTCGGTGCCGCCGGAGACGATGCGGAAGCCGAGGCGTTGCAGCTCATCGGCCAGGGTGCGAGCGTTGGCGATAGTTTGGACGGCATAGGTCTTGAACTCGGGCTTGAGTGCTTCGCCGAACGCGACCGCCTTGGCCGCGATGACGTGCATGAGCGGTCCGCCTTGCAGACCCGGGAAGACGGCGGAGTTGATCTTCTTCTCCCATTCCGCCTTGCACAGGATGGCGCCGCCGCGCGGACCGCGCAGCGTTTTGTGCGTCGTCGTCGTGACGAAGTCGGCGAACGGCACCGGGCTGCCATGCTGACCGGCGGCGACGAGGCCCGCGATGTGAGCCATGTCGACGAAGAAGAGTGCGCCGACCTCTTTGCAAATCTCCTTGAAGGCCGCGAAGTCGATCTCGCGCGGATAGGCGCTCGCGCCGGCGACGACCATCTTCGGCTTGTGTTCGCGGGCCAGTTTCGCAACCTGGTCGAAATCGATGCGTTCGTCGGATTGCCGCACGCCGTAACCGACGACCTTGTACCATTTCCCGGAGAAGTTGAGGTGCATGCCGTGCGTCAGGTGCCCGCCGTGGGCGAGGTCCATGGCGAGTATGGTGTCGCCATGATTGAGCGCGGCGAAGTAGACGGCCATGTTCGCTTGCGCCCCGGAGTGCGGCTGTACGTTAGCCGCCACGTTTCCCCTCGCCCCTTGGGGGA
>JACQFG010000034.1 GCA_016200155.1 Planctomycetota bacterium
ACATATTTGGAAGGGTTCGGGTTATTCAGGTTCTTGGCGGAGTTGTCGAAATGGGCGGTGCATTCGATCTTCGTCCCCGCCGGCAGACGCAACGGCCTTTCCAAAAGGTAGTTCGACTGCCAGCCGAAATCGTAACGCGGCACCGACAGCAGCGTTTCGCGTTTTTGATCCGGGTAGATGACCTCGAACTTGAAGCTCTTGCCGCGCAGGTGCATGTGCGGGAACATGCTGTACAAAATGACGTCCTTGTCGAATTTCGTCCAGCTGGTTTCCTTGTGGTTTCCGGCATTCGATGGAATGATAAGTAACTGCTGGGCGATGGCGCGTGTCTTGACCTCGGACTTCGGCGGTTCCTTGGCGAAGACCAGGCCGATCGACGATTTGTCGGTCTGCTCGCTGCCGACCGGCGTGTAGTGCATTTGGAAGGCGAGCGTCGCCCCCTTGGGCAGCTTCTTCGCGGAGCCGACCGGAAAGACGGAGCCGAGATCGCCCGGAGCATAGACAGCAAGCAAACCGCTGCCGATACCGTCGCCGGGGTTGCCGATGCGCTGCTTGCCCTTGGCGATATACACGATGATGTGATGCACGACGGCGTGATTGCCCGGCTTGGCCTCGACGGCTTGAATCCACTTGTCCTCGTCGAAGTTGGTCGTGATCAACTCGGTTTTGTACTTCAGCACCTCCTTGACGCTCTTGGCCGGAATTTTCACGTCGTTCTTGAAGGTGAATACCACGTCAGGCGTGCCGATCGTCCAGCCATCGACGAACTTCTTCGGTTCGGGCAGGTCCTTCTTGTCGCCTTCGGGGCAGCCGGCATCGATCCAGGCGAGCAGCTTCGTGCGTTCGTCGTCGCCAAGCCGGCGGTCGTTCGAGAACTTGCCGTGCTTCGGATCGGCGTGCCACGGCGGCATGCGGCGCTCTGACACGACCTCATGAATCATTTGCGACCATGCGGCCGCATCGTCATAAGTCAGAAGCGGCATCGGCCCGATCTGCCCCGGACGATGGCATTCCTGGCAGTTCTTCTGCAAGATGCGCGACACGTCCTTCGCATAGGCGACTTTGACAGTCGCGGGCTTCGCGGTCGGGGTCTTGGTGATGAAGCATCCCTGGACGGCCGTCTTCTTGGTCGTCACCTCTTTGCCGGCGAGCAATTCTTCGAGCGCCAGGACGAGGTCCCGCCGCGTCGGCTCCTTGCGTTGAAAGCCGATGCCGTACTGATCGTCAATGCGTCCCTCGTAGCGGATCTTGTGGTCGCTATCTAGCAGGAATGCGATCGGATGCCGTTCGGCCCCGAAGCGCTGGGCGACCAAATGCTTCTCGTCGCGTAGGACCGCGAACGTCAGCCCGAATTTCTTCGCGTGCTCCTTGATCGTTTCGGCCGAGTCGTGTTCGTTGGCATTGATAGCGACGAACTGCACGCCCTTGTCACGATATGCCTTCTCCAGCGCGACCAGCGTCGGCATGTAGGCGTTGTTGACCGGGCATTGCGTGCCGATGAACACGACGACGACAGCCTTGCTTTTGCACTCGTCGAGCGACCACGGTTTGCCGTCGAGGTCGTTGAGCTTGAACTTGACGATAGTGGGGCTGGCAAGGACATTGGCGGGAATGAAAAAAACCGCGGCGATAAGCGACAACAGAGACAAGCGCATGAACTCACCCTCGTGGAGAACATCGGAAGAAACATTTGCGTATTATACTCGACGAAATCGCATCGGGTTTCGTTAGCCGGACGCGCAAGCGACGGATGCAGGCGTCTCGCGTGCACAGTCATCGTGCAGGCGCGCCGGTTCCATCACGGCTCAGCATTTATGGTTTTTTCTTGCCGCCTCCGCCTCCGGGCACGCCCGATCCGCCGCCTTTGAACCCGCCGCCTCCTCCGGGCACGAAGAGTCCAGGGCCGCCGGGACGCGGCGCCTCTTCGACATCGAGCCGCTGCAAGAGAGCCTCGATGTCCGCGTGAGCCCGCGGCGACCCGTTGACGACGAGCTGGTTGGAGCGCGGGTCGGCGGCGATTACTATGTTGTTCTTTTTCGCGCGAAGCACTTCGTCGAGCAACGGCACCAGCTCGGGGGCGGAGGTATGCTTGAGCGCGTAAACGCGCGTCTCAAGCCGGTCGGCCGCTTTCTCCTTCGGCGCGGGGTCGGCGGCCGGCTTCCCATCGGCTTTCGGCTTCTCCGCGGCCGGCCGGCGAAAGATGTATGCCGTCACCTTGTTCGTCCCCGTCTCCAGGGCAACCAACTCCCAAAAGTCGGCGCCCAGTTTGTTCAGCCCGGCTTGAAGGCTGCCGTCCCCCATGCTTTTGATATTGCCCGCATAGTCGACGTGATATTCCCACCGCACGCGCACCGGCTCGGGCTTCGGCGCCGCGGGCCGCGCATCCCTATCCGGCGCAGGTTTTTTCTTGCCTTTCGGCGGCACGTTGGCCCCTTGATCGCGCAGGGCCGATTGCAGTCGTGTGATGAGATCATCACGCATCTTGGCGCTTATGTCCTGGTGATCCCGCACCTGGCTCAGCATGTCCTTGAGAATCAGCACGCCCTTGGCCGTTTCGCCGCTTTGCCGGATTGCCTCATCGACGGCTTTCGCGAGCTTGTTCTCCTCGATGGCCAATCGTTCGATTTGCTGCTTGAGGAGGTCCTCGGGCGCCTTCGTCTTGGCGGGAGGTTGACCGATGGCGCTCCCGCCGATCCAGAACACACAACCGACTGCTGCGATTACCAACAATGTCTTTCGCATGACATGGCTCCGTGAAGGGACTGCGGGCTGATTTTGAGTATACCCGCGCCACGGCCCGTTTGCCTCACTTTTTTTCGATTCTCACGCAATTCTAATTCGTCTGGTCATCTCCAAGTTTGCCGGCTAACCTAATGGATAGAACATACGCCGGTTGAATCGAGAATCCTACCCCATGAGGACGTTGACTCATCTCGAAAGGCTCGAAGCCGAGAGCATCCACATCATGCGCGAGGTGGCCGCCGAGTGCGAAAACCCCGTCATGCTCTACTCCATCGGCAAGGACAGCGCCGTCATGCTGCACCTGGCGATGAAGGCGTTCTACCCGTCCAAGCCGCCGTTCCCGCTGATGCACGTCGACACCACCTGGAAGTTCCGCGAGATGTATGAATTCCGCACCAAGATGGTCGGCACCCTCGGCCTCGAACTCATCGTCTACTCCAACCCCGAAGGCCTTGCCGCCGGCATCAACCCGTTCACGCACGGGTCGGCCGTCCATACCGACGTCATGAAGACGCAGGCTCTCCGGCAAGCCCTCGACAAGCACCACTTCGATGCCGCGTTCGGCGGAGCGAGGCGCGATGAGGAAAAGAGCCGGGCGAAGGAACGCGTCTTCTCGTTCCGCACCGCCCAACATCGGTG
>JACQFG010000284.1 GCA_016200155.1 Planctomycetota bacterium
AACCCACGACCGCCAGCAAACGCGACGAACAATACCGTTGCCACAACAATGCCGAGAACGAGCAGCGTCAGCCCCCACGTATCGAGCCACGATCGGCGTTCCAGGTCGTCGCCGCAGTCCGGACAGGTCGGCGCGCTCGGCTCGCACATCCCTTGCCAGCCGCACATCGGGCATTCGTAGGATCGCTGTCGCCACCACGCCATGCGGTTTCCCTTCGTGTTCCTTCGTGGCCCTTCGTGGATCACTCCCGCAACGAGTGCAGCCGCTGGCGATAGTACTTCAGCCCCGGCACGAAGAAGCCGACCGCCGAGATCGCGCCGAAGAGCAGCGGACTCCACGGCGGACCGACGAGCGCCATCGGCACCGCGCCGGCAAAACACAATGCCGCCGCGATGTAGAACCAGCCCGACAGCGTCCCCGCCTTGAACAGGAACACCATCCCCGCGGCAATCGACAGCACCGGCGTCAACGTCAGCACCGGGAGCTTCAGCACCATCTCGATGAGGAAGATGCCGATCGATGCCGTCACGCCGGCGCCCCAGGCGTGGGCGATTTGCCGTTCGACGAATGTCACCGGCCCGCCGCGCCGTCGCAGTTTCATGAAGATCAACCCCCAGCCAACCAGGCCGACGCTCCAGAACGCCAGGTAGGGCCAATAGTCGTCGATGCCGGAAAGGTGCATCACACTCGTCGCGGCACAGAAGAGGAAAATCTTCAGGCTGTGCCACATCCACAACAGGCCCCAGTTCTCCAGCACCGGCGCATGATGCGTCTCGCGCAGCAGACGGCTGAAGAAATACACCAGGCTGCTCGATCGCGCCGACACCGGCTCGCCCTGGAGAAAGGCCTCGAGGTCGTCCGCCAGTTTCGCGGCGCTGGCGTAACGATGTTCCGGACGCTTCTCCAAACACTTTCGGCAAATGAACTCCAGATCGACGTCGATCTGCGGATTGAGCGCCCGCGGCCGAACGGGCTCCTCGGAACGAACGAGCAACAGCGTCTCAACGGCAGAGGCCGCGAGGAACGGCGGCCGGCCGGTGAGCAGCTCGTAGAGGATCGCGCCGAGCGAATAGACATCGCACGCCGGCGTCGGGTTCCTCGCCCCTTCCGCTTGCTCGGGGGCCATGTAGCTGGGCGTGCCGACGATGGCGCCGGTGTGCGTCATCGTTTCGCCCCCCTCGACTCGCTTGGCCAGGCCGAAGTCGGTGACGAGCGGCTCGTCGTTCTCGTCGATGAGAATGTTCGACGGCTTGAGATCGCGATGCAGGATGCCCTTCTCGTGAGCGTGCTGGACGGCCCGCGCGATGGCGATCATGTAGCGAGCCGCATCGCGCGGGTGCAACGGCTTGTCGGCCATGGCAGCGGCGAGCGTTCGGCCGACGACGTGCTTCATGCAGAAGTACGCCTGCCCGTCGAACTCGCCGACCTGGTAGACCGGCACGATGTTCGGATGCGTCAACCCGCCCGCCGCCTGGGCCTCGCTGCGAAAGCGCCCCAGGTCGGCCGGCGTCGCGTGAATGCCGCGCAGGATCGTCTTGAGCGCGACGTGCCGCTGCAGCTTCTTGTCCCACGCCTTGTAGACGACCCCCATGCCGCCGCGGCCGATCTCTTCCAAAAGCTCGTAATCGCCGAAAGTGGCAGGAAGTTGCGCGAAGCCCTGGGCTGAGGGACTCCGAACCCCAGGGTTCTCGGCAACGGTCGGCGTGCTCTTGACGAAATCGATCATCTGCCCGACGGCAAGAAGCTGCTTGATCTCATCGACGAGATCCGGATGCTCGCGGCCCACCGCGTCGAAGTCGATGCGCTGCCCGGCCGCCTGCTGTTTCGACAGGGCGTCGAGCACGATCGCAAGGCGGTCGTCGCGGGCGGTGGCAGCGGGTGAGGCGGCGATGGTCATGGGGTTAGTGTAGCCGAGGTCTGTGCAATGTCTGTGCAAGTGGTCCACCCCTCCCTGGCATTTTTGCACACAAACACGCACACACCCTTGCACAGATATTGCAACGCCAATGACGACAAGGGATTACATCAATACCTCTATTTCACGCCTCGTCGCCGGTCTATGATGATCATGATTTTTCGAGGATAATCGCGTGGCACGACTGAAAAACAACGGCAAGATAGAGCTCGGCTTGAGCAAATAATTTTTGTCGGTACACTAAAGGGCATGAAGAAAACCTTGTCGAAGCGAGGTCGTCCGCCAAAGGAAGATGGCAATCTAAGGGCGGACTATTTGGATATTCGGCTCTTGTCGTCCGAGAAACAGACTTTTCGGGATGCTGCCGATCTTGCTGGACTTGATCTCTCGGCATGGGTTCGTGGGCGCCTCAGAATGTTGGCAAGAAAGGAACTGGAAGCAGCCAGCCAGCCAGTTGCATTTCTTGTCCATGCAACCGAAAAGCCTGTTCGCCTGATCGACGCCAAGTTCATTGCGCCATCATCCATCCGCCTCAAGTTCACTGACAAGACCTTTACCTTGGCGATAAGAAAACTTGAGATGCCAGTGGATCGCATCAAATGGAAGACCGCAGCCGCATCGCCGACAGGCGAGAAAATGATGGTCAAGGGAGTCAAGGGTGACGACATACCGATTGACGCACCGACACTTCGCTACTTGGTTGACGCAGAGTATGCTGCAAGAATAGACGCCTCCCTCGATGCGCTTCAACTGTCGAGAAAAGAATTGGCGGAAATGGCGCGCGACAATCCGCCGCCAGATAGTTGGTACGATGAACCAGCCCAAGATTTGGCTCGCGAATCATGGAAGTAGCCAATGCTGCCGGACAGAGAAATTGCCAAGTTGTGTCGCGGCAGGATTGTCTACGCTTCGTTTCATGATTCATCTGGAAGCGGCGTCGCTGGCCCTCACAACGCCGTTATCCTCGATTCCGATGAAGAAGTCAGAGAGCATGACAGTTATTTTGTTGCCGTCATTTCATCGAACGAAGAAATCGACAAAGAATACAATATACCCGTTCCCGGATACACGGGCTTGCGTGGATTCGTGAAGTGCAAATGGATAGAGGAGGCGCATCTCCGCGCGATCGAATCTGTAAAAGGAAAAATCCTTGGACTTGAAATGAACAAGATCGCCGCAATGGTCCGAATGGCCAAATCGAAAAAACCAACGCAATCCTAAGACCGTGCCGAATGCTAGAAGCAGCTTCTGGGTTTCGCTCATTGCAATTCGCTCACATGCCGGTCGCCTGATCCAGCAACGCGCGCACCTGCTCCACCAGCGCCAAGCAATGCTCCAGCGCCGGCTGCCCGTGCTTCGTCGCTAACTGACGGATCGCCTCGGCCAACCGCAGGCTGCACTCCGCGGCGGCGGCGTCCCTCAAGCAACCTCCACATACTCACACTTCGACGACGGCTCTGGGATCGGCAGGCCGTCTTCGCGCATTCCCTCCAGGTGCAAAGGCACGGCCTCCGCAATGAGCTTTCGCACCTCCGCCTCCGATTTGCCTACGGCGACGCAGCCAGGCAAATCCGGAACATAGGCGCCGTAACTGGTCGGCCCCTTCTCAATGACAATCGCGTAACGCATTAATCTTCCTCTGGCAATTGGGCTTGCCGCCAAATGCTCTTGAGAGTCTTGATCGGAACATCTACACCTGGTTTGCCCGCAACCGTAACTCGGCCTGTCTTTATGGCATGTTTGAATTGGCGATGGCCGCCCTTCGACGGGATGCGATACCATCCATCCGCTTCGAGGCGTCGGATCACTTCACGGACCTTCATGATTATACCCGGTTAGCCAGCCCCGGTCGCCTGATCCAGCAACGCGCGCACCTGTTCCACCAGCACCAAGCAATGCTCCAGCGCCGGCTGCCCGTGCTTCGTCGCTAGCAGACGGATCGCCTCGGCCAACCGCAGGCTGCACTCCGCGGCAACGGCGTCCTCGGCGGTGTCTTTCAGGCCCGCACGCAATTGCTCCAGCACCAGCTCCGGCGGCTTCTCCGGGGTTGCGGCGCCGTGCAGCGATTCGGCCATCTGTTCGCTGGCTTTCAAGGCGGCGCCGATCGCGTCGAACAGCAGTTGATGCGTCTGGCGTTGCCCGAGTGCTTGCCGCATCAGGTCGGTGCCGAGACTGGCGGCCGAGCGGGCGGCGTGCTGATCGTCGGCGTTGAACCCGGCCGGCTTGTCGAACAACTCGATCACGACCTGCGTGCCCGCTGCAACGCTCATCGGCACCGCCAAAACGTTGCGATGCGACTTCTCGAACGGCTGCAGCTCGACTTGCCCGGCCGGCAGCGCTTGCAGGTCGTTCATCAGGCTCGGCTGACCCAGGCTCGCGGCACTCCCGGCAATCGATCGCGCGAACGGGGCCGTCTCGACCGCCACCGCCTTGCCCTCGGCATCGTACACCCGGCAGATCTCCGCCGGCTGACGGGCTGCGTCGTAATGGCGCACCAGCAGCAGACCGTCCTTCGCATGGGTGACCTGCATCAGAAACCGCACGAAGCTGCGAATCGCGTCGGGCAACGGCACCGGCTCGTTCAGCGTCGCCGCCGATTGCACCAGCGGCACGATCTGCTCGACCGCGCTGCGAAACGCGACCAGCGTCTGGTGCAGAATCCGAACGCGCTTGGCGGGGCGGATGACGTCGAGCTGCTTCTTGACCGACTTCGTCAGCGATTCGCGATTGAAGTCGTGGTTCTTGTCGAGATAGTCGCGCACCCCCATGCGCATGGCGTCGAGCGGCGTCGCCATATTCGCGAACCCGGTGATCATGATCGCGACGATATCGGGATGAAACGCAGCCAGGTCCTGCAAAAGCTGCAAGCCGTCGTCGCCTGAGCCGAGGTTCCAGTCGAGGATGGCGAGATCGATCGAATGCTGGTTCGCGATCTTGAGCGCGGACTCGGCATCGGAGGCGATCACGATCTCGCAATCGAGATTGGCCTGCGCGAGCCATTCGCGCACCGTCTGGCGAACGGTGGCCTCGTCATCGACGATCAGGATGGTGTCTTGCATAAATGGTTGACTCGCAATTGACCAGTCCGACCGTAGGGACAAGCTGCCAGCTTGTCCCTCTTGTGCCCGGTTGGCAACGCGGGCTTCAGGGACAAGCTGGCAGCTTGTCCCTACGGTCGGACGCGTGCGCTTGGCTCAATTAACCGCTTCGAAAATAGTCGCAATCCCTTGCCCTGCGCCGATGCACATGGTCGCCAGGCCGAGCTTGGCCTTGCGGTCGAGCATGGCGTGGATGAGCGTCGTGGCGATGCGGGCGCCGCTGCCGCCGAGCGGATGGCCGATGGCGATGGCGCCGCCGCGGACGTTGACCTTTTCGGGGTCAGCGCCGAGCACCTTGATGACGCTCAGGGTTTGCACGGCGAAGGCCTCGTTGATCTCGATCAGGTCGATGTCGCTCAATTTCAGGCCGGCGCGCTCGAGGGCCTTGTGCGTCGCGGGGACCGGGCCGATGCCCATGACGGCGGGATCGACGCCGGCAACCGCCATGGCGCGAATCTTCACTTTTGGCTTCAAGCCAAGTTCCTTGGCGCGCTCCTCGGACATCATCAGGAGCGCGGCAGCGCCGACGTTGAGGGGGCTGGAGTTACCCGCGGTCACGGTGCCGACTTCGGGGGCGAACGCCGGCTTGAGGGCGCCGAGCGATTCGAGGCTCGTATCGCGGCGAATGCACTGGTCCTGCGTGACCAGCACGCGCCGGCCTTGCTCGTCGCGGCCCCAGGTCGGCACGATCTCCTTGTTGAACGCTCCGGAGTCGGTCGCTTGCGCCGCTTTCTGATGACTGCGCAGGGCGAATTCGTCCTGCTCGCGCCGGCCGATCTTGTATTTGCGTGCCAGATTTTCCGCAGTCAGGCCCATCTGCTGCGTGGCAATGCTATGAAGGAACTGAAAGCGCGGGCTGAGGTCGAAGCCCTGCTCCATCGGCATGTGGTGCATGTGCTCGACGCCGCCGGCAATGTGTACATCGTCGACGCCGGCCATGATGCTCTGGGCCGACTGGTTGAGCGCCTGCAAGCTCGACCCGCACAGGCGATTGACCGTGGTCGCCGGCGTCTCGACGGGGAAGCCGGCAATCATGGCGGCCATGCGGGCGACGTTGAAGCCCTGTTCGCGCTCCTGCTTGACGCAGCCCCAGACGATGTCCTCGACCTGATTGGCCGGGAATGGCACGCGATCGAGCACGGCACGCATGATGTCAGCGGAGAGATCGTCGGCGCGGACGTCCCGGAAGCATCCCTTCTCTGCATGAGCGCGGCCGACGGGAGTTCGCACGGCTTCGATGACGACGGCGTTTCGCATGGCGGTAATTCCTCGGGGAACTTTCAGCCGTAGGGTGGGTCGAACGAAGTGAGGCCCACCGATATTCGGCATGTTCGCTGGGTGCCGGTGGGCCTCACTTCGTTCGACCCACCCTATG
>JACQFG010000285.1 GCA_016200155.1 Planctomycetota bacterium
GCCCTTGAGATCGGAGAGCTTGCCCGCCTTGCCGTTGATGGCGAAATCGGCGGCGAAGTCAGGGGCCGCCTTGCCGATCATCGCGGAGTGAGCGGTGGATGCCTGGACCGCGGTGCCGCTGGTCTTGGCGGTGAGCGTGTAGGCGCCCATCATGTTCGGCCCGAACGTCGTGGTGACGATCTTGTAATCGCCGTCCTTGGGGCAGTTGAAGATGATGCGAGCGTTGAGCATGCCGCCGCTGTCGTCGTCTTCTTCGAGCTGATTGCCCTTGGCATCGAGGAGGCGCAGGTAGGAGTCGAACTCGGTGCTGACCATGTCGATGGTATAGATCTTGCCGGCCTTCATGGGGATGGTGTGAACCTGCTTGGGTCCCTGGCGTCCGTCGTCCTTGGGATCGTCCTTGCCGAGCTTGCCCTGAACGCGAAACTCCTTGTCTTTTTCCTTGTCCTTTTCTTTGCTGATGACCGGCGTCAGATGCGCCGCCGTCAAGAATGCCAGAGCCGCGACCGCCAGAAAACGCGCCATGATGAATGCCTCCGCAAGAGATGGGATTGCCGCTGTGGGCTGCTGTTGTGGTACAGTGACGACGAACGAACGGCAACTCGTTAACGCTGGTGAATCTCACGCAATGGCGCAAAGCCGCAAAGTGCGTCTTCTCTTCGCGCCTTTGCGTGAGATTCGTATTGTGCGCCGCCGGGATTTGCGGGGACAGTTGATCGTTGAAAGGACGCGACCATGAAAACTCTGACATTGACCTTGAGCACTGTTCTCGTCTTTGCTGCCATGGCCGACGCCGGAGCCGCAAGGCGCAAATCGACCGAGCGCGTCGGCGAGGTCATCATCGTCGGCAATGTGTATACCCAGGATCGCGTCATCCGCCAGGCCCTCACCAATGTTCAGCCCGGCCAGGTTCTCGATCGGCGTCAAGTGCGCCTCGCCGAACGCAAGCTGGCCCGCCTGGGGCTCTTTCAGAATCGCCCGACGGTGCAAGTCCTCGGCTCGCCCGGCCCCTTCAAGGATATTCTCGTCAAGGTCGAGGAAACGACAACTCGAAGCTGGACGCTCGAACCCGGCCTGAACGCGATCGGCCGGCCCATCGTTAGTCTCGTCTTGGTCGATCGCAACTTCGATCCCTTCCGCTTCCCGACTTCCTGGTCGGATATCACCGAAGGCCACGCCTTCCGCGGCGGCGGCGAGCGCGTACGCATCGAGATCGCGCGGCTCAACGTGACGGACGGCAGCGTGGAGCTGGTCCCAGGCTCGTTGCTGCAAGCCTGGACGAACGGGTTTCGTTATTGATGTTCGCAAGAAAAAAATGAGGCCCGGCAAACGCGGGCCTCGCTTGATCACAAGAGCACGACTTCCTTCTCGCCGCCCTCGCCTTTGACGATGAGCTGGTTGCCCTTCTGCTTCTCCGCATGCAGGAACTCGTAAACCGCGAGGGCCCGCTGGACGACCTCGGTCAGGCTGTTCGCCTGCGTCTGATCACGGAGAGTCATGAGCTTCTGTCGGGCCGACTCGCCCATTTCGAGATTCAAGCGGGAAGTCGGATGGTTTTTGGCAATGCGTGGCATAATCCTTCCAATCGAGGTAAGAGGCTGAGGTCCCCGTTCTGATCAATCCATTGTCTCGACGTGAAGCCGGCGCAGCCCCTACCTCAAGGACCGCCTGCTTCACGTCTGCAATACTGCCGCCACCGTTTCTGCCAACCGGTGAAGATGTTCCTCCAACGGCGGCGTGAACGCATCGAGCCGATGGACGGTGGTGAGATAGAACTCCAGGCTCGCCGACAACGCCACGTCCTCGATCCGAAACGGGATGATCACGAGTCCATGCGTGACTGCCCGTTCGACCTCCCGCTTCACATGCCGGGATTCGTTGGCGTGCGTTGAGAGCACCACCACCATGACTTTGGCATTCGGAATCGCTTCCGCGATTGCCGGCGCCCACTCGGCGCCTGGTGGAACATTGCGCGGCGCGATCCAGCATGGAACGCCGGCCGCTTCCAATGTCGAGCAAACGCCTTGCGCCGTGGCCTTGTCGCCATCAGCGTAACTGATGAAGACGCTTGGTTGATTCGGTTCCTGGATCTCGCTGACCTCGATGTCTTGCCAGGCAGCGTAATCCGGAGAAACTCTCTGACGATCAGGATGACGTGGGTCCATACCGTCGCTCCCCTTCCAGGAGCCGACGGCATGAGCGCAACGTCAGAGACACAGCGATTTTCATCGTGGTGCTCCTAATGATGCGATCTTGCCGTACGAACCATTCGTCTCTCTCACGTCCGCTCTTAGATTCGCACGAAAGAACAAATAAGGGCCAAGACACTAACGCCAGCGCAGTCCGATAGGCCAAGCGGAAGGGCTAGATTGATACCCGAGTCCTTCGTTTGGCCTACGCGTTCTTTTGAACGCAGGTTAGAGAGGGCGAGAGACTCGCACTCCCTCTCCAACAAAGTCCGTTCCCTCTCCCAGAGCCGGACTCATGAGTAATTTATGCGCATTAAATAAACACGTCAAGGGCCGCAGCCGGAATTCATAGGAATATTTTTTTGAGATGCTTGCTTGGCGACAGTCGTTGCCGATCACCTCATTGTGCGTGAACTTGACAGACCACGTCAATCCCAGGACAATGGCGGCATGAAGACAACCGTCAATATCCCCGATGCAATCTTGAATGAAATCCACCGACGCGCGGTCCTTGAAGGCCGCGAAGCCAACGATGTCATCGCCGAACTGTTGACGGCGAGCATTTCTCCTGCCACGATCCAATCCGATAACGGCCAAGCGGTGACCAAGACGTTGCCGTTGATCAAGGCGCGCCAGGTCAACTCAGCACGCAAGAATGGTGTGATTGGATCAAGGGCGCCGATCTGAGCAGCCTGTAGTCATTCGCCCAAACCGGAGGTGTTTCATGGTAGCACACGGTCACGTGCAAAACGGCGTCGTCGTGCTGGACGACGGCGTTCGCCTTCCTGAGGGACAGAAAGTAACGGTGGTTCCTGCCTTGGAGCAGCAGAGTGGACCGTATCCAGTCTCCAAAGAGCAGCGGGAAGCGACGCTCCGTCTCATCGGCATCTGGAAAACCGACAACCCGCCGAGCGACGAAGCAGTGGAAAAAATCATTGACGAGTACAGAACGAAGAAGTACGGCTAATGCGCCCGTCAGATTTTGAGTAATGTCCGCGCCGCCGCACGAAACTTGGTGGCCCACCGCAGTGACGAAACCGCCTCACGCTTAGTGGCGTCCCTGTCGGGATAGCGCGTTACCACTGCAAAACTGGTCAGGAATCTTGCGCCGCGACGAAGGGAACGCAGGCTGGCATGGTGGGCCGCCAACAAAACGATGAGATCCTCAAGAATATGCGTGCGCGGCACCGGTTGACCGAGTTCCTCCAATAGAGCCTTCAGATACTTCTCCGCGGATTGCTGCGCGTGGAAGCAAACTTCATCGTGGTGCGGATCGCTTCCGCGCGCGATCTTTTTCGCCACGACGTAGTCGGACTCCGCCTTTCGCACCCATTTGGCGGTTAGCTTTTTCATAAAGCACTTTGCCCTTTGTCATGATCTCCCGCAAGAACGAATCGCCTTCCTTGAGACGCCAGGCGACATTTTTCGGCGTACACACGATGAGGTCGACGGGAAATTCAGGATCAACGACCCGATGGATGCGAATCGCCTGGTCGATCTCGTTTCGGGCGGCTGGCATGACGACAAGGATGTCCACATCGCTGTCGGCATGCGGCGTTCCATAGGCGTGCGAGCCGAACAGTATGATCTTCTCCGGCGCAAACCGGTCGGCAACGGCGCGCGCGTATTGCCGGATTGCGCGCATCGGCACGTCCGTTCCGCGATACCAGCGCAGCACGGGTGCCTCGGAGATTGTTGACGATCGTTTGGACACAATGGGCCTCCAGAGTTCATTCTATTGTCCCGCTGTCAAGGTTCGTTGACCGCTTGCCGTTCGTGCCTATTCGCACGAAGTTCGTCCCATCGTCCCAAAATGGGTGTGTGTAGTGAGATGAATGAGATGAACTCTGCGTGGGGATGTGCAAAACTCGCACGCGCCGCGCAACCCATCTTGAGAAACCGGCTTCCACCCATACACTACCTCCACTGTCAAGCAAAATCTTTTCACAGGATGCAAAAAAATGTCCAAGTACGTCTACTTCTTCGGCGGCAAGTCAGCGGATGGCAATGGCAAGATGAAGGAACTCCTCGGCGGCAAGGGGGCCAACCTCGCCGAGATGTGCCTGATCGGGCTGCCGGTGCCCGCGGGGTTCACCATCACCACCGAAGTTTGCAATCTCTATTACGCCAACAACAAGACCTTTCCCAAGGAACTCAAGGCCGAGGTCGATGCGGCCATGCGCAAGACCGAGGAGGTCATGGGGGCGAAGTTCGGCGATGCCAAGAAGCCGTTGCTGGTCTCTTGCCGATCGGGGGCGCGCGTCTCCATGCCGGGCATGATGGACACCGTGCTCAACATTGGCCTCAACGAGGCGACCCTGCGCGGCCTGATCGACTCGACCGGCAACGAGCGCTTCGCCTGGGACTCTTATCGCCGCTTCGTGCAGATGTACGGCGACGTCGTCCTCGATCTGAAGCCGCAGTCGAAGGAAGATCACGATCCGTTCGAGCACATCCTCAAGGACCTCAAGAAGGAGCGCGGCGTCGAGCTTGACACGCAGCTCAACGTCAAGGACCTGCAGGAACTTGTCAAGCGGTTCAAGGCCGTCGTCAAGGCGAAGAAGGGCAAGGAGTTCCCCGAAGATCCGATGGAGCAGATGTGGGGCGCCGTCGCCTCCGTCTTCGGGTCGTGGAACAACGATCGCGCCATCGTCTATCGCCGAACCTACGGCTACCCGCACGACTGGGGCACCGCGGCCAACATCTGCTCCATGGTCTTCGGCAACATGGGCGACGACTCCGGCACCGGCGTCGCCTTCACCCGCGATCCGGCCACCGGGGACAAGTCCTTCTTCGGCGAGTACCTCATCAACGCCCAGGGCGAGGACGTCGTCGCCGGCATTCGCACGCCCAAAAAGATGGTGGAGATGCAAAAGGAGATTCCCGCCTGCTACAAGCAGCTCGACGAGATCCGCGGCATCCTCGAAAAACACTACCGCGACGTCCAGGATGTCGAGTTCACCATCCAGAAGGGCAAGCTGTGGATGCTCCAGACCCGCAACGGCAAACGCACCGGGTTCGCCGGCGTTCGCTTTGCCGTCGACATGGTTGAGGAAGGACTCATCACCAAGGAAGAGGCGCTGTCCGCGGGCCGCATTCCGCCGGACGATCTCAACCAGCTCTTGCAGCCGATCTTCGATCCCGAGGCCAAGCGCAAGGCAAAGGTCATCGCCAGGGGGATCAACGCCAGCCCCGGCGCGGCCTGCGGCAAGATCAAGTTCTTCGCCGATGACGCCGAGTCTTTCGTCTTCAAGAACGGCAAGGGCGTCATCCTCGTTCGCCAGGAAACGTCCCCCGAAGATCTGCGCGGCATGCAGGCGGCCGACGGCATCCTCACGGCCTCCGGCGGCGCCTCATCTCACGCGGCTCTCGTCAGCCGGCAGATGGGCAAGGTCTGCGTCGTCGGCTGCAAGGAACTCGAGATCGATTACAAGGCCCGCACCATGACCGTGAAGGGCCAGGTCTTCAAGGAAGAAGACTACATCAGCGTCGACGGCTTCACCGGCGAAGTGATGGCCGGGCAGGTCGCGACCAAGCCGAGCGAGGTGGTCGAGGTGCTCATCAGCAAGACGCTGAAGCCGGAGCAATCGCGCATCTATCAGCAATACGCCAAGCTGATGCAATGGGCCGACGAGATCCGCGGCAAGTTCGTGATCCGCACCAACGCCGACAAACCCGATCAGGCGGCCCAGGCGGTGGCGTTCGGCGCTCAGGGCATCGGGCTGTGCCGGACCGAGCACATGTTCTTCGATCACATCAAGGAGATGCGCGAGATGATCCTCGCGGCGACGCCCGAGGATCGCAAGAAGGCGCTGGCGAAGCTCCTGCCGTTCCAGCGGGCCGACTTCGAGGGTATCTTCAAGGCAATGAACGGCTACCCGGTGACGATCCGGACGCTCGATCCTCCCCTGCACGAGTTCTTGCCGCACGACGACAAGGGCCAGGAAGAAGTCGCCAAGGACATGAAGGTCGACAAGAAGGTGATCGCCGAGCGCGTCAAGGGATTGCACGAGTTCAACCCGATGCTCGGCTTCCGCGGCTGTCGGCTTGGCATCGTCTATCCCGAGATCACCGAGATGCAGGCCCGCGCGATCATCGAGGCCGCCTGCAACGTCGCCAAGGCCGGCATCAAGGTCGAGCCCGAAATCATGATCCCGCTCGTCGGCTTCCCGGCCGAGCTGAAGGCGCAGGCCAAGATCGTGCGTGAGACTGCGGACAAGGTCTTTGCCGAGAAGGGGATGAAAGTCGATTACCTCGTCGGCACGATGATTGAGTTGCCGCGCGCCTGCATGGCCGCCGGCGAGATCGCGAAGGAGGCGCAGTTCTTCAGCTTCGGCACCAACGACCTGACGCAGACCGGCCTGGGCATGAGCCGCGACGATTACGGCACCTTCATCCGCACCTACATCGAAGGCGATCTGGTGCCGAAGGACCCGTTCCAGGTCATCGACTTCGACGGCATCGGCAGCCTGATGCAAACCGGCGTCGAGCGCGGCCGCAAGACGCGCCCCGACCTCAAGATCGGCATCTGCGGCGAACACGGCGGCGAACCCGACAGCGTCAAGTTCTGCTACAAGATCGGGCTGAACTACGTGAGCTGTTCGCCATTCCGCGTGCCGATCGCACGGCTCGCAGCGGCGCAAGCGGCGCTGGGGAAATAGGCCCTCGGACCAACCTGCTCACAATGCGTGAGCAGGTCGAAATGACCGAAAACGCAGAGAATTTCGACGATTTTCGCCGACCTGTTCACGTGGAGGGGGTGACAAGGCAGCGGGCGACTATTATTGGAACTTCCAAGGAGGGAATTCCATGTGGGAATTCCCCTCCTCGTTGCAACCGATTGATTTGCTGGACGTTGCGGCAAAAAAATGAAGGAAATGCCAACTCGAAGGGGGGTCAGCAACGGACTTTGCATTCGGATCTTGTACGTGGTTAAATGGAGTGGCCCTTGCCGCGGAAAAGTTGGTTGCGGCTTGGCCGCGCC
>JACQFG010000286.1 GCA_016200155.1 Planctomycetota bacterium
GGCTCCGTGTAAGTCGCCTTGTCGATGACGCGGTCGGCGTCGAAGACCGTGATGTCGGCGGCCATTCCTGGGCGCAAGATGCCGCGGTCGAACAGGCCGAGCTTGCTGGCGTTTTGTGAGGTCATTTTGCGAACGGCGGTCTCCAGGCTCAGGATGGCGCGCTGGCGGACGTAGACGCCTAGCACCCTTGGGAAGGTGCCGAAGGTGCGCGGGTGCGGGTGGCCGCGTTTCGTGGGGCCGTCGATGGCGTAGGCGAGGCCGTCGGAGCCGATCGAGCACCAGGGTTGCTGCATGGCGAGGTTCATGTCTTTTTCGGTGTGGTGATCGTAGACCGTGCTGACGCTGCCGCCTTCTTCGATGAGCAGGTCGAGGAACTCGTCGAGGCGATCGGAGGGTGGATTCTTCTTGTCCTTGACGCGGGCGTCGAGGATGCGGTCCATGGTCAGGCCCTTGTAGCCGCTGTTGGCGGCGATGAGCATTCGGCTCCAGTCGCCGCCGACCGCGGTGTAGTGGTTGTACCAGCCGGGGATGCCCGTTGTGATGTCTTTCTTGATGCGGGCGCGATCCTTGGGATCCTTGAGGCGGGCGAGCATTTGTTGCGTGCCGCCTTCGTGGGCCCAGGGCGGAATAATGGTGGCGAGGTTGTTGTTGCCGCGGGTGTAGGGATAGAGGTTGGCGCCAACGTTGAGGCCCGTCTTGCGCGCGTCGTCGACGAGCTTGACGATCTCATTCATGCGACCCCAGTATTTCTGGTCGGCGATCTTGATATGGATGATCTCGACGGTGATGCCGGCGCGTCGACCGATCTCGATGACTTCGCGGATGGCATCGAAGACGCCGGTGCCTTCGTTGCGGATGTGGGCGGCGAAGATGCCGTTGTAGCGTTTGACGATCTTGCACAGCTCGACGATCTCGTCGGTGGTGGCGAGCGAATCGGGCGGGCTGGCCAACATGCACGAAAGACCGCGGGCGCCATCCTTCATCGCCTGCTCGACGAGTTTTTTGATCTCCTCGAACTGCTCCTTGGTGGGGCGAGCGTGCGAATGGCCCATGACGCAGCGCCAGACGGTGCCAAGGCCGACGAAGCTGACGACGTTGGTCGAAACGCCGGCCTTGTCGACGACAGCGAAGTAGCCGCCCAGCGTGGTCCACTGCGGATGCTTGCCGATGCGTGGCGGCGTCAGCTTGCCCTGATAGGGGCCGGGCGAGCTGCTTTCGCCGAGCACTTCCGTCGTGACGCCCTGCGTGATCTTGCTCATGGCTCGGCCGTCTTCGAGGATGGTGAAGTCGGAGTGCGAGTGCATATCGATGAAGCCGGGGGCGACGATCAATCCCTTGGCATCGATCTCACGCTTGCCCTTGCCGGCGACCTTGCCGAGGGCGGCGATCCTGTCGGCCTTGATGGCGATGTCGGCATGAAACCAGGGGCTGCCGGTGCCATCGACGATCTTGCCGTTGCGGATGACGAGGTCGTAATCCTGGGCGGAGGCGGGAACAGCGACGAGCAAAGACAGAAAGAGCGCGAGGCGTAGCATGGGACTTCCTCACAAAATCATGAGTACAAAATCATTTCGGATTCTTGCGATAGCGCGGTTGGTAGAGCTGCAGCGTGAAGCCGCCGGGGACCTCGAAGTGCGTGACGAGGCCGTAGCCGTGGTCTTCGACCTGGTCGGTGAAGACGACGCCTTTCGCCTTCAGCTCGGCGACCGTCTTGGTGATGTCATCACAGTAGAACGAGATGTTATGGGTTCCCGACGGGGCGCCTTCCTTTTCGTCGGCGGGATGGCAGCCCATGTCGGCTTCGGGCAGGTCGAAGATGAGCCAGCCGTCGCCGACATCGGTGGCCGGGAAGCCGAGCTTGTCGCGCAGGAACGCGCGGAGTTCGGCGGGCTGCGACGAGTAGAACATGGTATGAACGCCCTTGATCATGGGATTCTCCTGCTACGCCGCAAGCGGCGCCACGCTGCCAATCCGACAGTCGAAACGTTGTCCTCGGTGCATTTTGGCAGCGAACGGCGGCAATGTCCACGCAATTCGAACGCCGCAAGCAATTGTTGCCGTTGAGGTTGTGCGTCCGTAAGATTCGGGCATCAGAGTTGCTATGGAAAAGGCCACGCCCGGATTGTTTCTTGCGTGAGGATTGTCTTATGAAGGTCAAGCCGCTGGGAGATCGCATCGTCGTTCGCCGTCAGGAGGCATCGGACAAAACCGCGGGCGGCATTCTGCTCCCGGACACCGCCAAGGACAAGCCGCAAAAGGGCAAGGTCCTCGCGGTCGGCGCCGGCCGGCTGCTAAAGGACGGCAAACGCAAGGGCGTCCAGGTCAAGGTCGGCGACAACATCCTCTTCACCGCCTGGGCCGGCGACGAATACAAAGACGGCCAGGGAGGCAACATCCTCATCATGCGCGAGGAGGATATCCTTGCGGTGGTGGATGAATAAAGCAGGTGCGGTCATGGCTGCGATGCAGGAGAAAAAGGTGGCCCGTTTCAAGGTCGAAGTCGAGCTAGCGAACTACGGCGATATTGCCGCGGTTGAACGCGGCTATTTGGCGCCCGACAAGGTGCGCCGTGTGAAAATACTTGGTGTGGTAGATTCCGGCGCCTCCCGCTTGGTCCTGCCCACTGCCATCGCAAAACAACTGGGCGTGCCGGTTACCGGAAAGGTCAAGGTTACCTATGCCAACCGAACGTCAACTCAGCGGGACAAGGTTGAAGGCGTCTTTCTAGAACTTCAGGGACGTCATGGAATTTTCAATGCCCACCTGGAACCGAAGCGCGACACGGCCTTGATTGGCGCCCTGGTTCTCGAGGAGTTGGACTTCCTCATCGACCCCCTGAAGGAGCGAGTATTTCCGCGTGATCCCAAGATGTTAACCTGTGAAGCTGAGTAATAAACTCGATCAACCTGTCAACGATACCGACTTGTCAACATAACGGAGAAATAAGCAATGGCAGCCAAGCAAATCGCGTTCGATCAGGAAGCCCGTGAAGCCATGCGCCGCGGCGTCAGCAAGCTCGCCCGCGCCGTCAAGATCACCCTCGGTCCCAAGGGCCGAAACGTGATCCTTCAAAAGAGCTTCGGCTCCCCCACGGTCACCAAGGACGGCGTCACCGTCGCCAAGGAGATCGAACTCGAAGATCACTACGAGAACATGGGCGCCCAGATGGTCAAGGAAGTCGCTTCCAAGACCAATGACGTCGCCGGCGACGGCACCACCACCGCAACCGTCTTGGCCGAGGCGATCTTCAACGAAGGCCTCCGCGCCGTCGTCTCCGGCGTAAACCCGGTGATGATGAAACGCGGCATGGAGAAGGCCGTCGAGGACATCGTCGAGAAGCTCCAGAAGATGAGCATCCCGATCAAGGGCAAGAAGGACCTCGAGAACGTCGCCATCATCGCCGCCAACAACGACACCTCGATCGGCTCCATCATCGCCGAGTCGATGGACAAGGTCGGCAAGGACGGCGTCATTACCGTCGAGGAATCGAAGACCACCGAGACCAACAACGAGTTCGTCGAAGGCATGTCGTTCGATCGCGGCTACCTCTCCCCGTATTTCGTCACCGACCCGCAGAA
>JACQFG010000298.1 GCA_016200155.1 Planctomycetota bacterium
CGTCGTGTGGACGGGCCACCCGTTGCCAAGACGGCCGCCGGCATCAACCGGATGATTTGGGACATGAAAGAATCCCTGTTCGTGCCAGGTGTCCTCGTGCGGCCGGGCGAATATACCGTGGAATTGACCGTGGACGGAAAAAGCCTGACGCAAAAGCTGCGCGTCGAGGAATGATCAGAGCCTGAAGCGTAAGCGAAGAGCGAAGTATCGTTGGCGCCGAATGATTTCAGAGCCTGAAACGTAAGCGAAGGTTGCATCACTCTTCGCTTACGCTTCAGGCTCTGAGGAGCATCCCATGACCACCTCGCCGCTCGCCTATTTCATCACGTTCTCCACCTACGGCGCATGGCTGCATGGGCGCGATATCGGATCAATCGACAAGGAGCATAACGAATTCGGAACGCCGTTTTTGAAATCCGATAATAAGCGTGAGGATTTCGAACACTCCAACATGCGCGAGCCGCCGTATGTCCTCAACGCTGATCGCCGCAAGATCGTGCTGGCGACGATCCGTGAAGTATGCAAACATCGCCGCTGGAAGCTGTGGGCATGCCATGTCCGCACAACGCACGTTCACGCGATCGTCAGCGCCGATGCGAAACCGGAAAAGGTCATGAGCGATTTGAAAGCCTATGCAAGCCGCAGGCTGAAAGAACAGCTCAACGAGCAGGCCGACGCAAAGCGCTGGACGCAGCACGGCAGCACGCGCTATTTGTGGATGGAAGACGATGCTCATGCGAAAATCGAGTACACCTTGAACGGTCAAGGTGACCCCATGGAATCTTACGACGGCCGATCAGAGCCTGAAGCGTAAGCGTAGGTATGCTTCTCTTCGCTTACGCTTCAGGCTCTGACGGTTACTGCGAGAAATCACTATGTCCGCCTTTCGAACCGCAGTGCTTGCTTTCGCCATCGTGAGTGCATCACCCGCGCGCGCTCAGGATCACCTCGACGACATCTTCGGCCGCTCGTACCACGGCGAGGTCTTCAACGAAGGCCCACGCCAAAAAGCGTACCTCATGGGCAAGACCGGCAATGTCCGCTTCCCGATCACCACGCGTTCCGCCGACGCCCAGAAGTTCTTCGAGCAGGGCGTCGGGCAACTGCACGGCTTTTGGTACTTCGAGGCTGAGCGCTCGTTTCGTCACGTCGCGCTGCTCGATCCCGATTGCGCCATGGCCTACTGGGGCATGGCGATGGCCAATCACGAGAATCCCAAACGCGCTGCCGGGTTCATCAAGCGCGGCCGCGAACTGCTCGCCAACACGTCGCGCCGGGAACGGCTCTACATCGACAGCATGTGCGAGATGCTGCTGAAGCCGGGCAACAATCGCAAGCCCGTCATGGACGCCTTCAAGAAAATCTGGGAAGAGAACCCCGACGACATCGAGGCCAAGGCGTTCTACGTCGTGCGCGCCTGGCAATGGAAGGTTGGCGGGCAGACGCCGCAGCTCGACAAGATGCTCGACGAGATCTTCAAGGCCAACCCGCTGCATCCCGCGCATCACTATCGCATCCATATTTGGGACGGGGCCAACCCCGGGAACGCTCTTGGTTCCGCTGCCCTGTGCGGCGAATCGGCGCCGAATATCGCTCACATGTGGCACATGCCGGGGCACATCTACGACAAGCAGAAACGCTACGCCGAGTCGGCCTGGCAGCAGGAGGCGTCGAGCCGGGCCGATCATTTGCACATGATGCACGACCGCGTGCTGCCCGATCAGATCCACAACTACGCCCACAATCAGGAATGGCTGATCCGGACGTTTAGCCACGTCGGCCGGGTCAAGGACGCCGTCGCGCTGTCGAAGAACCTGATCGAGTTGCCGAGGCATCCGAAGTACAACACGCCGACGCGCGGCGGCAAGTCGGCGTCGTTCGGGCGAATCCGGCTGTTCGAATTGCTCGACCGCTTTGAACTCTGGGATGAGACGCTCGCCCTTGCCGACACGATGTACCTCGACCCGACTGAATCGACGACCGACCAAGTCAAACGGCTGCGGCTCATCGGCCTGGCCCACGCGGGCAAGGGGAACAAGGAAAAGCTGGCCGAGACGATTGCCTTGCTGCAAAAGTCCGCGGGCCCCGCCAAGGAGGAACCGAGCAAGGTGCCCGATCCGAAGTTCAAGGGCAAGGGCAAAGGCCCCTTCGGCGGGTTCGACGGCGCGGCACGTGAGAACACCGTCAAGGAGCTGCAGTTCCATCAGAAGCTGCTCGCCGGCGATGCGAAGGAAGCCCTCGAAATGGTCAAGTCGCTCAAGATCGTCAGCCAAACCCGGCACGCACGCTACTACCTGATGGCGGGCGACAACGCGAAAGCCGAGCAGCTTGCCAAGCAAACCGCCGACGTGGGCAAGAACCAGGTCGCCCCGCTGGCCCTCTATGTCGAAACTCTGCACGCGGCCGGCAAGACCAAGGAAGCCGCCGAGGCCTTCGAGCGGCTGCGGAAAATTTCCGGCACCATCGACTCGCTCGAGACGCCGGTCTTCAAGCGGCTGGCCCCGATCGCAAAAGAGCTGAAACTGCCCGCCGACTGGCGCATCCCGACCAAGTATCCGAGCGACTTCGGCAAACGGCCGCCCATCGAGTCGATCGGCCCGCTCGTCTGGCAGCCGACGCCGGCCCCCGCGTGGAGCCTGCCCGACGTGCACGGCAACGTGATGTCGAACAAAACCTACGCGGGCAAGCCGGTCCTCGTGATCTTCTATCTCGGCTACGGCTGTTCGCATTGCATGGAGCAGGTGCAGAAATTCGCTGCCGACCAGAAGAAATTCAAGGACGCCGGCATCGCCATCGTGGCGATCAGCACCGATTCGACCGACGCGCTGAAGCGGGCGCTGACCGGGGACCCGAAGATTCCGTTCCCCGTCGCCAGCGATCCGCAGCACTCGGCCTTCCAGCAATTCCGCGCCTATGATGATTTCGAACGCCAGCCGCTGCACGGCACGTTCCTGATCGACGCCGCCGGCCTGGTACGCTGGCACGACATCGGCCACGAACCGTTCATGGACCCGGCGTTCGTGCTGAGTGAAGCAAAACGGCTGCTGACCTTGCAGGCGCCGAAGTAGGAGCTGTAATACCCTGAAGGAAACGATTCCCATGAAACGCACACAACGTACCTTGATATTCGCCTCGCTTTTATTCCTCTTCGCCGCGCCGCCGATGCCAGCGCAGGCGCCGCGCATTGACCCGGCGGGGATCCCGGGGGCGCTGCTGATCTGCGGGGGCGGCGACGTTTCGGAGGCCGCCTTCGATCGGTTCATCGACCTCGCAGGGGGCGCCAAGGCGAAAGTCGCCGTCGTTCACATCAACGACGCCGAAGCAGTAGGACCCGTGCTTGGAGGCTTGAAAAAAAGTGCGAAGCAAAAGGAGGCCGCCGAGCCGATGCTGGTCGCGTGGAAGGACGCGAAGGCATTGCTGGGCGAACGCACCGGCATCTGGCTGATCACGCCGAAAGGCCAGCGGGACTGGCAGGCGGAAATCAAAGACCACCCGCTCCGCGCGGAGTGCCTGGCCCTGCTCAAGCGCCGGGGCGTGATTGCTACCTCGGGCAGATCATCACCCCTGATCGGGCCAGGCGGACTGAACGTGCTTCCCGTTGTCGATCATCGCTCGTTCGAGAAAAAGAAGCCCTATCACGACGGCGTCGTCACCATCCAGCTAACCACCGACGCCACACTGGAGATCAATGGCAGAACGCTCAGTGCCGTCGGCGCCGGCATAACGTACCTGTCGGTCTGGTCCAAGGGGACGACGGTGCGCACGGCCAAGCTGGAAGGCAAGGCCAAGGAAGACCTGACCGCCTGGCTGCGCACCGCCCGTGATCGTCTCGAGGGGTTTCCGCCCAGGACGCCGGAGCCGCCGGTCGTCGAGAAGGGCACGCTCGTCATCGTCGGCGGCGGCGGGTCGCCGGTGGGGCTGTATCCGAAGTTCGTCGAATACGCCGGCGGCAAGGACAAGGCGAACATCGTCATCTTCGCGACCGCCAATCCCGATCCTCTGCCCAAGCGCGACGCGGTTGCGGAGGCCTTCAAGAAAGCCGGCGCCAAGAAGGCTACGGTGCTCTACGCCCAAAAACTCGCCGACGTCGAAAGCAAGGAGTTCCTCGACACGCTGAAAGAGGCCACGGGCCTGTGGTTCGACGGCGGCCGGCAGTGGCGCTTCGTCGATTGCTACGAAAACACCAAGGCCCTCCCCCTCATGTTCGACGTCCTCAAACGCGGCGGCGTCATCGGCGGCACCAGCGCCGGCGCCACCATCCAGGGCGATTATCTGGCGCGCGGCGGCGTCTTCGATAACTTCGCCATCCGCTACGAAGGCTACGAACGCGGACTCGGCTTCCTCAAAGGCGTCGCCATCGATCAGCATTTCAGCAAACGCAATCGTTTTGCCGACATGACCAGCCTGATGAAGACCTATCCCCAATATCTCGGCATCGGCATCGACGAAGCCACCGCGATCGTCGTCCAGGGCTCCGTCGCAGAAGTGATCGGCAAGGGCAAGGTCCATTTCTACGATGCGAAGCGCAAGGCCGCGAAGGGCGATCCCGATTACGAGGCGCTGCCGGCGGGCGGGCGGTATGAGTTGAAGGAACGCAAGGTGCTTTCCAGTGAGAAATGAATCGCGCGTCTTTGTTTAGGCGACCGGCAAAAGCAAATGTACCAATCACGACGCGGAGCGTCGTGCCACAGTGTGGCACGACGCTCCGCGTCGTGGTATTTTTTCTTCTGCCGGTCGCCTTAGCGCCCGCGCGGTCTCGCAGGCCGCGCGGGCGCTAAACGAAGACCGGTTCATCCCGCCTTGCGTTCGAACAGCTCGCGCAGGGCCGCCAGTTGCGATCGGCGCGCCGCCTCCGGGGCGAAAGCGTCGAACGGGATCGGGTGCTGCAAGATCGCCTGGATCACCTCGACCGCGTATTGCCTTAGCTCGGCGTCCTTGCGTTCGAGGATGTGCAGCAGCGTAGGGATCGCGGCCAGGCCTTTCTGCACCAGCTCATCGGCGGCCTTTTCGCGCTCGGACGTCTTCAGCTTCTCGACGAGGCGTTGAATCTTTTCTTGCTCGAGCACCATTTGCGCGGGGGTCATCTTCGCCGGCTGACTGGGGAAGTCCAGCGTCTTGGGAATCGGCGCGCTCGGCGGGGCAGGTTTCGGCGCCGGCGGCGCGACGTTGACCGGCGGCGGCGCCGGTTGAACGGGCGGGGGAATATACGATGGGGAACCGTACTGGTGATCGTTGAAGCCGGTGCCCAGATATTCCGCGATGGCGATCGGGTCGCGCACCAACTCGGCCGAGGTGCCCTGCGTGCGAACCTTGCCGTCCTTGATCAGATAGTTGCGCGTGGTGATCTTGAGCGCCTCGTGGACGTTGTGATCGGTGAAGAGAATGCCGATGCCCTCGTTGCGCAACTCGAGGATGATCTGACGAATCTCGGCAATGGTCAGTGGATCGATGCCGGTGAACGGCTCATCGAGGAGAATGAGGAGCGGCTCGCACACCAGGCAGCGCGCGATTTCGAGCCGGCGTTTTTCGCCGCCGGACAGTCGGGCCGCCACGTTCTTGCGCACGGTGCTCAATCCGAAGCGGACGATCGCCGCCTCCATGCGCTCGTAGCGCTCGCTGCGCGACAGCGATCGGCCCAGCGTGCGCAACTGCGGCATCAACTCGAGAATCGCGAGGATGTTCTGCTCGACGGTGAGCTTGCGAAAGACGCTGGTCTCTTGCGACAGGTAGCCCATGCCCAGGCGAGCGCGTTGATACATGGGCAGGGCAGTGACGTCCTCGCCGTTGAAGCGAACGATGCCGGAGTTCGGCGTGATCTGGCCGGTCGCCATGCGGAAGCTGGTCGTCTTGCCGGCGCCGTTGGGCCCGAGCAGGCCAACGACCTCGCCGGCGTTGACGTCGAATTCGACGCCGTTGACGACAGCGCGCTTGCCGTAATACTTGACCAGTCCCTTGACCGAGAGCAGCGACATACTCGTCCTCCGTGACGATGGGGCATGGTGTGTATACCGCAAATAGGCAAGACGGGTCAATTGCAGATTCAAGATTACAGATTGTAGGGGTGCACGACATGGTTTGCAGCAATCCCAATACAACCACGGATTACACGAATAACACGGATGGGAAATACTACCGAGGCATTTCCCCCCCATCCGTGTCATCCGTGCAATCCGTGGTTAAGTTCTTGCAAACCGTGTCGTGCACCCTGCAGAATGTAGCTTGCAGAATGTTGAAATCGCATTTTCATTCTGCAATCTACAATCTGCATTCTGCAATCATTGAGGTGCTTTCGGCATCGGCCGATTCGGACACGGATGAGCGTATGGCTTCTTGCCCCAGTCGCCGCGGGCTTCGTGATCGCTTTCGATGTATTTCTTGTGCAGCTCGACGACGGCGTCGGCACTTTTGTCGACGTGCATGTCGAGCCAGTAGCCGTCGCCGTCCTTCTTGCAGACGCGGATGCCGGCGGCGAGTCGGCCGCGATGATCGCCCCCCGCGCAGTCGCCGGCGATGAGGGCGGCCATCAGGCGGTCGGCAAGGCTGCCCTTGGTCTCCTCGTATGCCTTGCCCATGGCGACGATGACCTCCCGGCCCGTCAGCGTGTTGCCCTGGCAGACGTAGAACTTCCCGCTCATTCCGCCCCAGTAGTTGCTCGATTTCGGGGCCGCGGTCGGATGATGCTGGGCGCTTTGGCCCTTCATGTCGATGATGGCGAGCTGCCGCTGGCCGGGCGACGCATTGCTCTTCAGGATGTCGGCGAGCGCTTCTTCGGGCGTCTTCTTGTCGGCGAGCAAATCGAGCGCCTTGGCCGCGGTGGCGCGCAGGTCGTAGTGCTGCGTGCAATAGGCGCCGACGCCGGGCCGAGCGTGGGCGACGACCTTGCCGACGGCGGGGAACCTGCTGGCGACGGCAGCGCCGCACTGCCCGCTGTCGGGATCGACGGCCGCGATCGAGAACGTGGCGATGATTTTCTGCGTGGGCGGCATGGGGTCGGTCGAGGCGAACAGCAACGGCACGCACAAAAGCGCGATGCTCGCAAGCACCAAGGACCTCTTCATGGCGTTTCTCCCAGGAGCGAACTGTGGGTCCAGCCCACTGGTGGGACTGGAGCTTGCCTTTTTTTGTATTGGATTTATGATGTAGAAAAAGGAGGCACATCATGAAGACGCTAACCCGAAAAACCGACGCCAAGGCCCGACTCACGTTGCCGGGCGATTTTGCATCATGTCTGGTGACTGTGGAACGAGATGGCGACGAGCTGCGCGTGCGCAAGGCGCGCAAGGTCGTGGCGCGACGCTACTCGTTCAAGCAACTCATGGCTGGCGTCACCAAAAAGAACATCCATGCCGAGATCAAGACCGGGGCTGCGGTCGGGAAGGAAGCGTTGTGATCAAGCGACCCTACACGCCTAAAAGAGGCGACGTCATTCGTCTGGATTTCAATCCCCAGCGAGGCCATGAACAGGCTGGGAGGCGTCCTGCCCTCGTGCTGTCGCCGGATGAGTACAACCGAAAGGTCGGCCTCGTTGTCGTTTGTCCGATTACAGGGCACAAAAAGGGCTATCCGTGGGAGGTCGAGATCTCCGATGACCCGCACGTATATGGCGTAGTACTGGCGGATCAAGTGAAGAACCTCGACTGGCACGATCGGCGCGCCGAGTACATTTGCACTCCGGGCGGGGACCTGCTGGAGGACGTCATCGA
>JACQFG010000028.1 GCA_016200155.1 Planctomycetota bacterium
ACGCGCTGGTTCTTGCGGATCTTGCCCGCGTTGACCCGGCCAATCGCGATGCGGCCGACGTAATCGCTATGATCTAACGTGATGACCAGCATCTGCAGCGGCGTATCGATCTCGACGTCCGGCGCCGGCACGTGCTTGATGATGGCGTCGAAGAGCGGCTTCAGATCGACTGCGGGCGTCGCCAACTCATGGGTGGCGACGCCCTGCCGGCCGGCCGCGAAAATCGTCGGGAACTCCAGCGTCGCATCGTCGGCGTCCAGTTCCACGAACAAGTCGAACACCAGGTTCAGCACCTCGACGGGCCGCGCGTCGGCGCGATCGATCTTGTTGATGACGACGATCGGCCGCAAACCGCACTCGAAAGCCTTGCGCAGGACGAAGCGCGTCTGCGGCAACGGACCCTCGGCGGCGTCGACGAGCAGCAGGCAGCCGTCTGCCATCTTGAGGACGCGTTCGACCTCGCCGCCGAAGTCGGCGTGGCCCGGCGTGTCGATGATGTTGATCTTGGTGCCGGCGACGACGAGGGCGATATTCTTCGCGAGGATGGTGATGCCGCGTTCGCGTTCGAGGTCGTTGGAGTCGAGGATGAGGCCGTGCTGACCGCCCTGGAGGCGATCGAGTTCCTCGCTGCGAAATTGGCCCGACTGGCGCATCATCTGATCGACGAGCGTGGTCTTGCCATGATCGACATGGGCGATGATGGCAATGTTGCGTAGGTCCGTCCGCTTCATGGATTGCTTTCGTGAATATTCGGTGAAGGCCGTGATTCTCATTGGCTCCCGGTAGGAGGTGATTTATTATAACCGAAAGTTTCGATTTTGTTTAGCCGCGCGCAAATGCGCAGGAGATCAACGGGTGGAACTCTACTTGATTCGACACGCCGACGCGGTGCCTCTGGGCGAGCAAGGTGTCACCACGGACGAGGAACGGCCCCTGACGGAAAAAGGAAACGCTCAATCCGAGTCCGCCGCCAAGGCGCTGGCCGCGCGTGGTGTCGCGCTGGACAAGATCTACACCAGCCCGCTGGTGCGTGCGCGGCAGACGGCGGAAATTCTGATGCGCGTCTGGTCGAAGCCGGAGCTGACTCTGGAAACCTGCGACCTTCTGGCGCCCGGCGGCAGGCTGCGCAAGCTGAGCAAGTACTTGATGAAATCGGGCGGCGCCAAGATCGGCCTGGTCGGCCACATGCCGGACCTGAGCGAATTCGCCGGCTGGCTGCTGGGCGACAAGAAGATGCAACTCGATTTCGCCAAGGCCGGCGTGGCCTGCATCGTCTGCGGCGAGTTGCCCGCCAAGGGCATGGGCACGCTCGAATGGCTCGTCACGCCCGAGTGGTATTGACCCGATCGCCGCCGCTTGCCACGATACACTTTCTCGTGGTGCAGGCGGCTCGCCTGCACGGGTTGGGCAGATTGCAGGCGAGCCGCCTGCACCACGGTACAAGCCATGCACGGACGTATCATCCTCGGCATGTTCTGCACCTTGCTTCTGAGCGGTTGCTCCGAAGCGCCGGCCCCTGCCCCGCTCGACGATGCTCGCGAAACCGCACTGGCGGGGTCGTTTGATCGTGCCGCGACCGGCGTCATTCGCGGCCGCGTAACCTGGGACGGCGATGTCCCCGCGTCCCACGAAATGGTCGTGCGCGAAAACGCCTTCAACCCGCGGCTCCACCTGAATCCTGCACGCTACCTGACACCACATGTGCCGACGGTGCATCCGCAAGATCGCGGCGTCGAGAATGCGGTCGTCTTCCTGCGTGTCGTCGATCCGCATCGCTCGAAGGCTTGGGATTACCCGAAAGCCCGCGTCGTCTTCAACGAGCGCCGCCTGACGATCGAGCAAGGTCCGCACGTATCGTCCGTCGGCTTCATCCGGTGCGGCAGTGCCATCGACATTGTCAATCGCGATTCGGAGTTTCACCTTCTGCGCGCGCGTGGAGGCGCGTTTTTTGCGATGCCGCTCATCGAGCCGAACCGGAATCACGAGCGCAGGCTGACGCAGGCCGGCATCGTCGACCTGACGTGCGGCGCCGGCTATTACTGGCTGCACGCCCATCTCTTCGTCGTCGAACATCCCTATTACACGCGCACCGACCCCAGCGGCGCATTTTCCCTGACCGGTGTGCCTGATGGAACGTACGAGCTGGTCTGCTGGCTGCCGAGCTGGCACGTCGAGCGCAAGGAATACGACCCGGAGACGGCGATCATCGCGCGCTGGGCGTGGGCATCGCCGAAGGAACAAACGCGCGCCGTCGAGGTGAAAACGCTCGGGACATGTGAGATGACATTTCAGTGGAAGCTCGCCGATTTCGCACCGCACTAAGTCAGAAATCAATTATAACGTTGCATAACCAGAAAACCGACTACCGTCAACAAACGGTCCTTTCGGTCCGTGACGGCATGCTGCTCCGTCAACAAACGGCCTTCTTGGCGAGCCGCCGTGATCTGGTAGGTCCCCCTGATACCCCCGCGAGTTGGCATTTCCTCGAAAAAAAAGCTGTAACCCTTTCGTGCCAAGCCGATTAGGAACACGATAGGAAATTTCACATGATGTACACGGGAGAAATTCCTAGTGTCACGTCGAGGCTTGAACTTTGGTAAGGCTCACGGGGAATTCTTCGCCTTCGCCAGCTGGCCGAGGGTGCCGAGGTGGTCGAGGCTGCCCATGGCGATCAAGATGTCGCCCACATCGAGTACGGAGTCCGGCGGCGGATTGAAGAGCATGTGTCCCGATGCCTTCTTTATGGCCACGATGATGATCTGGTGATCGGCGCGCAGGCGCGTGTCGCGCAGGTTGACGCCGGCCAGGGCGCTGTTGGCCTCGATCTGGGTTTCCTCCAGTTGCAGCTCGATATGCTCGGTGCGTGTCGTGAGGTCGATGAAATCGACGACGGTCGGCTTGAGCACCGCGTGGGCCATGCGCGTTCCACCGATCTGGTAAGGCGACACCACGCGATTGGCGCCGGCCCGCTTTAGCTTTTGCTCCGACTGCATGTCTTCGACGCGAGCCACGATGAGCAGCCTGGGATTGAGCAGGCGCGCGCTCATCGTCGTGAACAGGTTGTCCGCGTCGGACGCCATCACGGTGACGAGGTGCTGAGCCCGATCGATGCCGGCCCGCCTCAGCATTTCATCGGACGTCGCGTCTCCCACGAGAGCGATGCCGTGCGGATGATCGAAGTCCTTCAAATAATCGCCCGTGCGTTCGATGACGACGAACGATTTGCCGAGCCGGGCGAACTCCTTGCAGATGAGGTGTCCCATGCGGCCGTAACCGCAGACGATGATGTGGTCCTTGAGTTGTGCAAGCGCGCGTTCCATATGTTGTTTTCCCAGAAATCCCGCGATTTCGCCGCTGACGACGGAGCGGACAATCTCGGTGGCGGAATATGCGAAGCCAAAGACGCCGGTGACGATCAGGGCGATCGTGAAAATCTTCCCGCGATCGTCGAGCTGATGGACCTCGCCAAAGCCGATGGTCGTCAGGGTGATGACCGTCATGTAGAGCGCGTCGATAAAACTATAACGATCGTCGATCAACTGATAGCCGATCGTGCCGAGCGCGACGAGGGCCGTGGGCATGAGCAGCAGCAGCCAGATGCGGCGCGGCAAACGGATCAGGCGCGGCGTGAGCAGGAGGAACCAGAAGCGTCGGTTCAATCGATGCATTTGCGGTGAGCGCCTCACGCGGACACGAAGGGAAACAATCGCCGCATTGCCGCATCGTCCAGCGGGGCGCCGTATTCGCACGGCTCGAACGCTTCCGCGAACTCGACCGCTTTGCCGCGCGTGGGGCCGTAGCATTTCACGAGCTGTTCGCGAAAGCGATCGGCCTGCTTGCGAAGCCGGGCCTTGACCTGCTCCGCGAGCCAGGCGCGACGCTGATCGTCGGTCTTGGGAACCTGATCGAGCGTGCCGGTGTTGTACGCCAGCCATTCGTAGAACTGCGACGTGTGGCAGTGCAGCATCGCCACGATCTTGTCCAGCACCGGTCCCACGTCAACCGCGACAGTCGGCGCAAAGGGATACGGCTTCTGGAACTCATCCGGCAAATACGCGATCACGGGATTCTTCATCAAATGCTTCGTCCGTGGAACGACAGCGGGCACCGTGATCATGTAGGCCGCGTCTTGCACGAGCTGACTGGTATAGCGATGATCGGGATGATAGTCGTTGGGCCGATGCGTCAGGATAAGATCGGGGTCGAACGAGCGGATGAGGTCGATGACCTCCCAGCGGTTCTCGAGCGTGGGCTGAAGTTCCCCGTCGTGGATATCGAACAGCTCGTAGACAGCCCCGATGACGGCGCCGGCCGCGGTCGCTTCGCCGAGCCTACGCTTGGCGAGCGTCGGACCCGGTTGTTCGTGGTGTCCCGCGTCGCCGTTGGTGAGGCTGACCATGCGCACGGTGTGCCCGGCAGCGCAATAGAGCGCCGCGGTGCCGCCCGCATGGTAGTCGGCATCGTCGGGGTGGGCGCCGATGATGAGCAGCCGCAGAGGCATGAGGTTTCCTCATATAGCCCGCCGTTTACGGCGGGTTAATGCCCGCCGTAAACGGCGGGCTATATGAACTTCCTTCCCGTCAATCGTTCAAACGCCTCCACATATTTCGCCCGCGTCCTCTCGACGACGTCGGCAGGCAGCGGCGGCGGCGGACTGTTCTTGTCCCAGCTCGTCGTCTCCAGCCAATCGCGCACGAATTGCTTGTCGTAGGACGGCGGATTCTTGCCCGGCTGATACGAATCGCGCGGCCAGAATCGCGAGCTGTCCGGCGTCAGCACTTCGTCGATCAAGATCAACGATCCGTCGGCGAGCCGGCCCCATTCGAACTTGGTGTCGGCCAGGATGATGCCGCGCGACTCGGCATAGTCCGAGGCGCGGCGATAGACGTCGAGGCTGCGCTCGCGCAACTCCGCCGCAAGCTTCGCCCCGGTCGCCGCTGCCATCGTCTCGTAGGACACGTTCTCATCGTGGCCTGACTCCGCCTTCGTGGACGGCGTAAAGATCGCCTCGGGCAGCTTCTGGCATTCGACGAGCCCCGCCGGCAATGGGATGCCGCACACCGTTTGCTGTTTGCGATATTCCTTCCACCCGGAGCCCGCCAGATAGCCGCGCACCACGCATTCGAACGGCACGACCTCCGCTTTGCGCACCAGCATCGATCGGCCTTGCAACGACTTCGCCTGAGCGGCAAACGCCGGCGGCATCACCGACACATCGGTCGAAATCAAGTGATTCGGAACATTCAAGTAATCGAGCCAGAACAGCGTCAACTGCGAAAGAATGCGCCCCTTGTCGGGAATGCCGGTCGGCAGCACCCAGTCGAACGCGCTGAGCCGATCGCTGGCAACGATGACGAGGCGATCGCCCAGATCGTAGACGTCGCGCACCTTGCCGCGCCGACACGGGAAGCCGGGGACTTCACTCTGCAACAGCGGTGGGTTCATTCACTGCCTCCTTGGAATCGATTCATTGTATTTGGTGAGCAGTGAGTGGTGAGTGGAAAGTAGAATCCAGATCACCACTCGCCCCTCACCACTCACCACTCACCACTCATCACTCACCACGTATATTGCCGGTATGGCGTTTTTTCAAAGCAAACACCTGTGGGTCCAGCAGCTCGCCGACGGCGTCGCCGTGCTGATTCTGGAACGCGATGCGAGCCCGGTGAACTATCTCGATCCGGAGATGCTTGGTGAACTCGAAAAAGCCATCGACGCGGTTGCTGCGGGGCCGTTTCAGTTGCTTGTCGTTCGCTCCGGCAAAACGGGCAACTTCTGCAACGGCCCCTCCCCTGCCCTGCTGGCGAGCTGGAAGGTTGACGACTTCCGCGCCTGGAGCGAGCGCGGGCAGAGGGTGTGCGGCAAGATCGCCGGGCTGGCGATACCCAGCGTATGCGTCATCGCGGGGACATGCTTTGACGCCGGCCTGGAACTGGCGCTCGCATGCGATCATCGCATCGTCGTGGATCGCGACGAGACATCGCTGGGCTTTCCCGAACTAGAATGGGGCATGATCCCGTGCTGGGGCGGCACGCAGCGACTGCCTCGGCTGATCGGACTCGACCACAGTTTGCACATGCTGCTGGCCGGAGAGCGCGTCGATGCGCGCGAAGCATGGGCGAACGGATTGGCCGACGAATTGACGGAGGCTGCCGGCGAGGAACCGCCCGCCCTTCTGGCGCACCCGACGAAGCGTGATTGGTCGACGTTCCCGTGGCGCACGTGGCGGCAGCGCTGGCTCGAATCGCATCGCCTGGGCCGCTGGTTTCTCTGCCGCGGCGCCGAACGCATCCTGCGCACGCGCATTCCCGATGCCATGCCGGCGCCCGCGATCATGCTACAGGCGCTGCGCGAGGCCTATGCGCAGTCGACGGTTGAGTGGGGCCTGGCGTTCGAACGGGAAGCCATCGATCGCATTGCCGAGGATCCGGCACTGCACAACATCTTGCGCTTGATGCTGCATCGCGATCAACTCCGGCTGCCGTCGATCGGCGCCCATGAGAAGACACGAATTCGCCAGATCGGCATCATCGGCGGCGGCACGACGGCCCTCGCGCTGTACCTGCAATGCGCGATCCGAGGTTACGACGTCGTTTTGCGCGCGGCCGACCGCGAGGCACTGGGGATGGTGGTATTGCAGGTCAACCAGCTTCTCGAAGTCGAGGTGAAACGCGGCGCCTTGTCGCAACGCCAATACGCGAAGATCATCGGCGGATTTCGCGGCACCTACACCTGGACCCATTTCGACAAGCTTCACTTGATCCTCGATGCTGCCGACGGCTCCCTGCCCGACAAGCAGCGGCTTTATCAGGAGATGGAGAAGCACATCGGCTCTGCCGCAGTGGTGGCTTCAATCAACGCGCCGAATCGCGTCGAGGACCTGCAGAAGGGCCTGCAGCATCCCGAACGGTTGGTCGCCTTGCACCTGATCGAGCCATGGAACTACGGCTCCCTTGCCGAGATCGTCGCAGGCCCGGCGATGGCGCAGCCGCACGTTCAGCGCGTGCGCGATTGGCTGATGGCGCTCGGCAAATGCTGCCTGCAGGTTCCCGATCGCCCCGGCGGACTCGCCTTGCGCATCTGGTTGCCCGCACTCAACGAGGCGGGGTTGCTCGTGAAGGAAGGCGTTCGCATCGATCAGATCGATCACGCCATGCGCCGGTTCGGCATGGCGCACGGCCCGCTCGAATGGATGGACCGCATCGGCGTCGACACCGTTGCGTCGCTCACCGTGGCCATGCAGCCGAACTTTGCAGGACGCGTGGCTTTTGAATCAGGATTTTCCCTGATGGTCGAAAAAGGCTGGACCGGCAACCTGAGCGAGACCGGGTTCTATCAGCCCGGCTATCGCAAGCCGACGCCGCACCGCGCCGCTGCCCAGCTGTGGCAGACGCAGAGTCAGGGCGAATCGCCGCGGCCCGTCCCGGCGCTTTCGGAGCCAGACGCTCACCTGTGGATCCAGAATCGCATCGTTACGTTGATGCTTCTGGAGGCAGTTCGTTGCCTGGAGGAAGGCCTGGTCAAGGACGCCGACGACCTGGATTGCGCCCTGTGTCTGACCGGGTGGGCGATGCATCGCGGCGGGCCGATCGGGCATGCAAGGCAACTCGGGATCGAGGCATTGACGGCACGCTGCACGGAGCTGGCGCAGATCTATGGACCGCGGTTTGCGCCCTTTGCCTCGCTGAGCGAATTTCTGTAGGTCAGGCTTTCCAGCCTGACGGTACTCCGGCGACCCTCAAGTTGGAAAACCTGACCTACGGCATTTTTGCAAACTGATGATGACGTGGCCGCGAAGTTGTTTATAATGTCGCTTGTGAACCTTGTTCCATGTCAAAGGGTTCGCGGAAGAGTTTGTGAGATCCCAATCTCGCTGAAGTTTCCCGTGATTTGAAGAAATCATCGCTGCCGAATCGAGAGCGCCTGCGCGGATTCCTCCGGTCGCTTACGCTCCCGGCGCGCCGGCCACTTGAGCCGCGATCGAGATCACGTCTGGAGCAGGCAACTACCCCCCGCCTGAGTGCCGGTGATCTCGGTCCTTTTTTCTCCTTCGCCAACGCTGCAGGCTCTGATAGACTATTCTCTCGATACCACCCACCCTGCAAGGAGAAATCGCGATGTCCGCGGAAAATCGTCTGCAAGAACTCGGCATCACCCTTCCGCCCGCTCCCAAGCCCGTTGCCAAATACAAGCCGGCCGTGCAGGTTGGCAACCTGCTTTACGTCTCCGGCCACGGCCCCGCCAAGATCGGCGATCCCAAGCTGCAAGCAGGCAAGCTCGGCGGCACGATCACTCTCGAACAGGGCAAGGAATGCGCCAAGCTCGTCGGCATCAATATCCTCGCCACCGTCAAGGCCACGCTCGGATCGCTCGACAAGGTCAAGCGGTTGGTCAAGACGCTCGGCATGGTCAATGCGGTGCCCGACTACAAAGACCATCCGCAAGTCATCAACGGCTTCTCGGAGTTCATGGCCCAGGTCTTCGGCGACGATGCCGGCGTGGGATCGCGCAGCGCCGTCGGCATGGGCTCGCTGCCCGGAGATATCCCGGTGGAGATTGAGTGTATGTTCGAAGTGGGGTGAGGATTGGTCGTCCCCGTTTAGCGTTCGCATGGCGTCACGCGAACGCTAAACGAATCAAACCGCTTCCGACAGCGACTGCCGGCCAAGGATGGATGTCGCCAATCCCTCGGCCCCATGTCGGCGAGCTACGTAGTGCATGCCAGCAGGAGGCAACTGCGCGGCTGGTTCGTCCGTCACGACGACCATCCGCAGGTCGGGATGTTCCATGCTCAGCCAGCCGCTCTCGTCGAGGAGCGTCTCGTCGAGAGCGACGACGTCGGGTTGATATTCTGCCGCCAGGTCGCGCGCTTCGACGCTACTGGCGACCATCTGCACTTCCCAGCCGAGCCGGCGAAAATAGCGCCCGCATTCCGAGGCAAAGGCGGCATCCGCATAAGCGAGCAACAGCCGAGGCCGACCTCCAAACTCTGCTTGATATCGTCCTGACATGTCTCTCCTGCCTTTTCCTTCCAGTTTTTCCATTGTCACAATCACTGCAAATTCTCCAATTTCACGGTTCGATACCCAAGTATACGTCGTTTTTCGTGTGGTCGGGGTTCGGTTTTCGCAAGAAATTCGTGAAGAAACCGATGTTGGCAGGCTTCTATCGTGGAAGAAGAATAGCCGGTTTGCTAAATAATTCCTAGGCGAAGCGGCGTGACTGCAAACATTGAACCTTCAGGTCCCTGCGGAGGACGAACGTGGCCAAGAAATCCAGCGGCGGCAAAACATCCGAAAAATCCGGACACTCCATAATACGCGACATCATGACGTCCAGCGGCGGAATCCTGCTGCTGGCACCGACCTGGGTGCCGCGCTCCTTCCTGACGCCGGGCCGGCGGCTCAAGCTGCATGTCGATGACATCTACGCCTACGGCGCCAACCGCGGCGGCATCGACGAACGCTGGTTCGCCTCCACCACCCCCGCCGCCAACGAAGGCGCCGCTCCGGACGAAGGCCTCAGCTACATCGTCCACGACGGCAAGAAAGCCTGCACCCTTGCCGACGCCATCAAGGCGGAGAAGGAAAACCTGATCGGCCCTGACATCTGGAGCCGCTATCAACGCTGGCCGGTCTATTCGAAGTTCTTCGACAACATGGGCCCGATCCCGCACCACATGCACCAGAACGCTGCCCAGGCCGCCCTCGTCGGTCAGCAGGGGAAGCCGGAGTCGTATTACTTCCCGCCGCAGATGAACTCCATTGGCAACAACTTCCCCTATACCTTCTTCGGCCTGGAACCGGGCACGCAAAAGTCCGACGTGCGCCGCTGCCTGGAAAACTGGAACAAGGGCGACAACGGCATCCTCAACTACAGCAAGGCGTATCGTCTGCAGCCCGGCACCGGCTGGCTCGTCCCGCCCTGCGTGCTGCATGCGCCGGGTTCGCTCGTGACTTACGAGCCGCAGTGGGGCTCCGACGTCTTCGGCATGTATCAATCACTCGTCGAAGGCCGTTATGTGCCGTGGAGTCTGCTCGTGAAGGATGTGCCGCCGAAGTATCACAAGGACCTCGATTACCTCGTCGAGCAGCTCGACTGGGACGGCAACGTCAATCCGTCGTTCAAGGACAGCCACCACCTCGAACCGATCGTCTCCTCCGGCGGCCCGAAAGCCGGCTACGAGGACAAATGGATCGTCTACGGCAAGGTCAACGGACAGGAGTTGTTCAGCGCCAAGGAGTTGACGATCCAGCCCGGCACGAAGATCACCGTCAAGGACAACGGCGCCTACGGCCTGACCGCGGTCCAGGGCTGCGGCACCATCAACGGCAAACGCTTGCAAACCCCCGCGATGATCCGCTTCACCCAGCTCACCGAGGACGAGTACTTCGTCAGCCACGGCGCTGCCCGCACCGGCGTCAGCTACGACAACACCGGCGACGAGCCGCTCGTGATCCTGCGCTACTTCGGGCCGGACACGAACCCGCACGCGCCGAAGATCGGCGATGCCAAACGTCCGACGAAATAGGTGTACAATGGGAAGAAAGCGCGGCAGCCGATTCCGGAGGGCCATCGATGCACAAGAACAATTCAATCAAATCGAAAAAGAGCAACGGCGTTCCCGGAAAGGGGACTCGGACAAGCAAATCGATTCCATCAAGAAAACCAAACGCCGCGACCAGAACGCCCGCAAACAGCTCCGCCGCCCGGAAGACGTCCCGGAAGAATACGACCTGGATGGATAGCCTTGAGCGATTTCCTGAAATGGGCAGGCAATTCCAGCAGGCGATTGACTCGTTCCAGGTTGGAGCGCTCCGCGAAGCCGCACGCCTTCTCGAACGAACCATCGCCGATTATCCCGATCAAGCTCCGCTGTTGTGGTACCTGGGGGGCATCTATCAAGATCTCGGCAAACCGGACCTCGCCATTCCCCATTTGCGAAGGGCAACGCAGATTGCCCCAAAGTCTGAACGAGCCTCCCTCGGATTGTTTCACGCTCTTTGGGATATTGATCAAATTGATGCAGCTCTCGAGGAGGTGAAACGCTTCCAACTACTGACGGATTGGAAGTGCCAGGACTATCTAGAGATCATGGCAGAAATCAAGGAAAAATGGCTCGATGACAAACCCAAGCGGCATACGACGAAGAAGAAAACAAGATCGTAACTCGCAGTCAAGGAACATCTCATGACTCAAGCATACACCTACCCCAAACTTCACAACGCCACATGGCCCGGCGTCGTCGGCAAAGGTTCCGCGGACGGCGAGCCGTTCATCGATCTTGACACCATGATCGACTTCACGGCCAAAGCATCGGTCAACGGCGTCAAGTTCGACGGCATCGATCTCTTTCTCTTCGCGCCGCATGTCGATATCGACTCGACCGACGACGACCTCAAGAAGCTTGCCGACAAGGTGCGGGCCAAGAACCTCGCCATCGGCTCCGTCGTCGCTCCCGTCTGGGGCGGCACGGGCGGCGGGTCGGCCATGGGCGACGATGCGAACCGCCAGAACTTCCTCACGCAGGTCCGCAAGGGCTGCCGCATCGCCAAACGGCTCCGCGAACTCGGCGTGCGGCCCTACGGCATCGTCCGCATCGATTCCGCGGACGGCCCCGGCGGCTGGGCCAAGGACTCCGAAGCCAACCAGAAGCGCATTGCCGAGACGTTCCGCCTCGCCTGCGACATCGCCGCCGACCACGGCGAACGCCTCGCTGCGGAAGGCGAAATCTGCTGGGCCGGCATGCATAGCTGGAAACGCATGCTGCAACTGATCGAGCTGACCGACCGCCCCGGCACGCTTGGCTTCCAAGCTGACATGGCCCACACGCTCCTTTACACCCTCGGCTACAACGCCCAGGAAGATCGCATCGTGCCGCAAGGCTTCAACTGGGAGCCGGCGGTGCTTGACTCCGCCCTCGCCACGCTCACCGCGGCACTGCGGCCGTGGACCATCGACTTCCACATCGCCCAGAACGACGCCACCGTCAAGGGCTCCGGCTCGCACGACAAGACCGGCCGGCACTGCTTGCCCGACGACCCCAACGGCAAGCTCAAGATCGCCCATCACGCCGGCTTCTGGATGCGCGACGCCTACGGCAACGTGACTAAGAAGTTCAAGCACGTCTGCTGGGACGGCTGCATGTTCCCCAACGAGACGATGAAGAAGCCCGAAACGTGGAACAAGATCCTCGCCACGATGATTGCGGTGCGCGAGGCGCACGGGTGGAATTGATCGCCACTCTTCGTTTAGCGCCCGCAGTGTCCTTTGCGGCGGCAACGCGCCGCTGCGAGTGATGCTGCGGGCGCTAAACAAATACGGAACACTCAACCATCATGAAAAAACTCTCGATCGGCTCCTGGGCGTACCTGTTCAACCAGGAGCCGCCCACCAACGACTTCCACGCACTTGTCCACAAACTAATGCACCTCGGCTATCAGGGCGTCGAGTTGTTCGGCCGCGCCCCGCATCCGAATCCTGATAGCCATGACACCAAGGAAAAACGCCAGAAGCTGCGCAAGATGGTCGTCGATCATCGGCTCGACTTCTCCGCACTGGTCGCCAACCTGTGGACGCACAAGCTTTGGAGCGTCGAGGATCAAAGCCCCTATCTCGCTGACTTCGAAAGGAACGCGATCTTCGCCGAGGATCTCGGCATTAAGACCATCCGCGTGGATACCGTCGAACGGGCCGCCGATGCCGATGGCGTCGACGCGAAGCTGATTTTCGACCGCTGTGTGAAGGCGTTCGACGCCTGTGCGAAGATTGCCGCCCGCCATGGCGTCGCCGTCGCGTGGGAGTTCGAACCGTGCTTTGCGATCAACGCGCCAAGCGAAATCGTCGCCTTGATCGATGCCGTCCGATCGCTGGGCAACGCCAATTTCGGCGGCCTCTTCGACACCTGTAATGCTCACATGTGTGCAAAGGACGCGGGCGGCGCACTCGACCTCCTCAAGCAACTCAAGGGCAAGATCACGCACGTGCAGTTGGCCGACTCCGATGCGTTCCCAATGATTGGTGGGTCGTCGATTTCTGCTTTTGGCCCGATGCCTGGAGCGTCACCGCCGACAGCAAACGCTTTCTCGACAAGCTCCGTCACAAGTATGCGGCGTAATCGTCTTCGTTAGCGCCCGCAGATTTCCTCGCAGGTGTAACATGTTGCGCCGAATCGCTTGTGCCATCGTCGTTTTCGCGATCCTGCCGAGTGTTCTGTTCGGGCAGCAGAAGACGCTCGCCGGCCGCATCACGCCGCTCATCAATGCCCATAAGGGCAAGGTTGCCGTTGCCATCAAGCATCTTGACACCGGCGAGACGTTCTTCCACGACGAGGACGAGGAGATGCCGACCGCGAGCCTGATCAAGTTCATGATCATGCTCGAAGTCTACCTGCAGGTCTCGGAGGGGCGCATCAGCCTCGACGACAAGCTCACGCTCCGCAAGGCCGACATGGTCCCCGGCAGCGGCATTCTCACGTATCACTTTTCCGACGGCGCCACCTTTCCCCTGCGCGATGCCGTCCGCTTGATGATCGTCTTTTCCGACAATACCGCCACCAATCTCGTGCTCGACAAGATCGGCCTCGACTCGACCAACAAACGGCTCGCGTCCTGGGGCATGGCGCACACCAACGTCAACGCCAAGGTCTTCCTCGGCGACAAGACGTCGCTCAACAAGGACCGCACCAAGAAGTTCGGCCTGGGCAACACCACAGCCCGCGAGACGATCCTCCTGCTCGAAAAGGTCCATCAGGGCAAGGTCGTCAGCCCCGAAGTCTGCAAGGAGATGCTCGGCCACATGAAGAAGTGCGACGACAAGCTGAAGCTCAAGCACTTCCTGCCCGAGGGGATCGAAGTCGCCCACAAGAGTGGCACCGTCGAATCCGCTCGCACCGACGCCGGCATCCTCTACCTGCCGAGCGGCCCCGTCACGATCTGCGTGCTGACGGCCAAGAACGAGGACCGCTCCTGGAAGGACGACAACGCCGGCAACGTCGTGATTGGCCGCATCGCGCAACAAGTGGTTGAGCATTTCGCGGTAAAGAAAACGAAAAAATAATCGCCGGCAGTGCAATTGGCGAAACGTGATGTCGCGGCAATGCCCTACGAGACAGGTGGTTGCGGCGTGTTTTCGAAACCTCGCCGTTCCTGCCGAGTCAAATAAAATCAGTATGGGCTCGATGGAGGAATGAACTCATGGCAACCGTGGCCAAACGCACCAGGAATTTCAAATCCACGCTGAATGGCAAGCGCGAGCCGGCGTGGGAGATCGCGACCTTTTTCCCGATGCAGGGCGATTGGACTGAGGAAGAATACCTCGCCCTCGACCGTAACTCGGAGCCACGGCTGATCGAGTTGAACAACGGTTTCCTGGAGATCCTTCCTATGCCCGACATGCTTCATCAAGACATCGTTAGGTTCATTTTTTTGCTGCTCGATGCGTTCGTGACGGACATGAGGATCGGTCGTGTGTATTTTGCGCCGTTGCCCGTGAAACTATGGACTAAGCAGATGCGCGAACCGGACATCGTGTTCCTCGCCTCTCGCCGGATCAAGAACAAACGCAAGCCGCCCAAAGGCGCCGACCTCGCGATGGAGGTCGTCAGCCCCGACCCCAAAAGCCGCAGACGGGACCTTCAGGAGAAACGCGAGGTTTACGCCAAGGCGAAGATTCCGGAGTACTGGATTGTCGACCCCAAAACAAAGACAATCACGGTCCTGACGCTGTCGGGCCAGTCGTACAAGGTCCACGGCGTCTTCAAGGAAGGCGAGGAGGCAATCTCGAAGCTGCTCAAAGGCTTCAAGGTCGCGGTGAGCGACGTGTTTGCGGCGGGGGAAGGCAAGTAGCTTCATTTTTTTGTTGGCATTGTGCGCCGATTTTCCGAAAACACCTCTTCAAAGAATCACACGACGAACGAGCCGTGACCGTAAGGGAGCGGACAGCGTTGCCCGCTCCCTTACGGTCGCGGCTCGTATTGCATTGACGCTAGAAAGGAACCACCATGGCACGCAAACCTCTCAACATCGGCATGATCGGCTACGGCTTCATGGGCCGGGCTCACTCCAATGCGTATCACACAGTCAGCGATTTCTTCGATCTGGCCTATCGCCCCGTGCTCAAGGCGGCGTGTGCGCGCGATGCCGAGAAGCTCAAGGCGTTTGTCGGCAACTGGGGGTACGAGTCGTCCGAAACCGATTGGCGGCGACTTCTGGACCGCAAGGACATCGACTGCATCGATATCTGCACGCCGAACAACACGCACGCCGAGATCGCCATCGCGGCGGCTCAGGCGGGCAAGATGATCCTGTGCGAGAAGCCGCTGGCCATGAATGGGCCGGAGGGGCTCAAGATGGTCGAGGCGGTCGAGAAGGCGAAGGTGCCGAACATGGTGTGGTACAACTATCGCCGCATTCCCGCGTGCACCCTGGCGAAGCAACTCGTTGACGAAGGCAACGGGCAGCGGCGTCACCGGAGACCTCCTGGCCCACTGCATCGACACCGCCCTTTGGCTCAACGGCGGCATGCAGGACGTCTGCGCCATGACCGAGACCTTCATCAAGGAACGCAAGCACAACCTCACCGGCAAGGTCGAAAAGGTCGGCATCGACGACGCCTGCGCCTTCCTCTGCCACTTCAAGAACGGGTCGCTCGGCCTGTTCGAATCGACGCGCTACGCCCGCGGCCACAAGGCGCTCTACACCTTCGAGATCAATGGCGAAAAAGCCTCGATCAAGTGGGACCTGCACGACCTGCATCGCCTCGAGTACTTCGACCATGGCGACGAGAGCCGAATCCGCGGCTGGCGATCGATCCACGTCACCGACGGCGATCATCCCTACATGGGCAAATGGTGGGTCCCCGGCCTGGCGATCGGCTACGAGCACAGCTTCGTCCATCAGGTGGCAGACTTCATCGACGGCATCGCTACCGGCAAGCCGGCGCAGCCCGATTTCCGCAATGCGTATGAGACGCAGCTTGTACTGGATGCGATCTTGGACTCGGCGGCAGCGCGATCCTGGCGCGAGGTGAAGTGATGGAGAGAGCGTGGGATGATTTCGAGGCGCCACGCCGGAAAAAGGCCAAGCAAAGCGGCGCCGGCAACTGGGTCCTCTTCGGGATTCTGGGCGGCAGCGGTCTGCTTGCTCTGCTCCTGTGCTGCGCCGGCGCGGGTGTGGGCGGATACTTCCTCTTCCTTGCGGGGCCTCCCATTGCCGGGAAATGGGAGCAGACGCAACCCGATCCGCGCATCGTGCAGCGCGACTGGGAGTTCTATCGAGGCGGGACCGGCAAGGTCCGCGTGCAGGACCGCGCCTTCCCGGGGCGGGTCAAAGATTTCACCGGACACTTCACCTACAAATACACTCCAGGCGATCCGCCCACCATGGAGATGACGCTCGTTCGCGTGGAAGGCGATGCCGAGGACCATATTCGCCGCGAGATCGGCCTGCCCATCAGGTTTCGCGTCCACCTCGACGGCGACACGATGCGGCTCAGCAACCTGGATCCCCGGATCAGGGGCGATGCGGGCATCACCCTTCGACGCGTGCGCTAATCATGCACGCCGACCGGGAGCGAGCAATTGCTCCAGCGTGCCGGCGATCGCATCAATCTTCTCGGCCAGGAAACTATTGTCCTCGTAGGTCAACGCGATCGACATCTGGTCCCCCTTCGTACACACATCCACCGAAAGCGGCACCATCGGGCCGACCGGCGCCACACGCCATGAGCGGCCGAACGGGAACTCGCGCGGATCGCTGCTCCACTCGCCGCGGAAGCGTGTGTTCGTCAGGGCAGCGGTGAAGGGACAGAGAAGGTACGGCAACCGCCAGCTCCAACGGCGCGGCAAAAGCTGCCAGGCCGTCCGCAGCAGCTTGAAGCCGCCCAGGCTCGTGAAGAACAGCGTGTGCTCGCGCATGCGCACCGACTGCTGCCGGGTCGCTTCGATCAGATCCTCCCAGCGCGGCGGACAGGGTTCCGGCATGAACAGGGTGCCGTACCCAAGGAACGAGCCCCAGGCGCGCTGCAGCACGTCGCCGCCGAAAGGTCGAAGATCGACGAAATTGATGATGTTGATGCGCCGCCGCCAGAGCTTGCGCTGCCGAGCCTCGAGGGCGTTCAAAAGGGCCCACATCAAGGCGGCGGCGATCACGTCATTGACGGTGGCGCCCGGCGGTCGTGCCGGGTGCGGCAAGTCCAGCAGGCGGACGCGATACACGAGCCGATCGCGCGGCGCTCGAGGAACGACGAAAATCCGCGAGTGATAGTACAACTCGGTCAGCGTGATGTACAGATCCGTGACCTTGCGACGCCAGGTCTGCCACGGCCGATAGATGGTCGCAAGGTCCGGCAGGATGCGCTCGGTCGCGGGGCTCGGCGTCGGCGCCGGACGCCCCGCGTAGCGAACGAGGATTCGGCGAAACAGTTCCGCCGCGGATACGCCGTCGATCGGCCAGTGCTGCCAGGTCATGCCGATGTGCGCATGCGGCGTCCCTTCGACGATCCAGATGCGAATGAACGGAGCGGCGCCGTCTTGAAACGGCCGATTGAGTTCGCGCGAACAATGCTCGGCAAGCACGGCAGAAGGAACGTGCTCCACCTCGACTTGTGCGGCGTCGGTTAGATATCTGACGCTCTTGCCATTGGCGGACGCGCTCGGCCAACCCGTGCCGAGAATTGCCAGCTCCTCCGCGGCCGCAAGCCCCAGCTTGGCTGCATCGACCGGCTCGAGCGACTCGATGACGTCGATCCCGGAAAACGGATGGACCGCGTCCCAGTATCGCATCAAGCGTTGAAAGTCATTCAACGGGAGCACGAAATCGCTAGCCGGCACGTCCTGCATTGCGATGTCTCGTAGGTCAGGCTTTCCAGCCTGATGTTCTCATGGGTCCCGTCAGGCAAGAAAGCCTGACCTACGCGGCGGGAGAAAACGGACGATTACATTTTCAAGCGGTCGCCTTCTTGCCATCGAAGAGGTCCAGCAAGTCCTGCACGGTGCGGCATTCGGCGACGCGCGTCACGGAGGGCCGAATGCCGGTGGCGCGTTCGACGACGAGGATGAAGTTCACCTGGGTGAGCGAGTCCCAGCCGGGCAACGCCGCGAGTTCTTCGGGCCCCTGCAGCGTACCGGCCTTCACCTCGACCAGCTTTTCCAGTTGTTGCAGCAGTTCCGCGCGACTCATTTCGATCTTTCGGATTGCGGTTTGAAATTCCTTTGCTTTCATTGTATCACCGCCGGCCAAACCGAGAAGCTCATGCCAGCGGAAGCATCGTCGCCAACTGCTGGCTCATCAGCGTATTTCCTACAATAGACCCGGCTGGCATTCTTCCCCTTACACCATGAGGTCTCCCCATGAAAACCGGCATGAACCTGCTTCTTTGGAACACGCACATCACCCAGGAGCACTATCCGCTTCTGGCCAAGCTCAAGGCGGCCGGCTTTGACGGCGTCGAGATTCCACTCTTCGAAGGGGATGCCGCTCATTACAAGACGCTCGCCGCGGAGTTGAAGAAGAACGGCCTGGGCTGCACCACGGTCACCTGCGTCGGGCCGGACGCCAATCCGATCAGCCCCGATGCCGCCGTTCGCAAGAAGGCGGTCGAGCAGCACAAGTGGGCCATCGAGATGACCGCGATCATGGGCGGCGACGTTCTCGCGGGACCGTTCCATTCGCCGCTCGCCGTCTTCTCCGGCAATCCGCCGACCGACGACGAAAAGAAACGCTGCGTCGAGGTGTGTCAGCAGTCAGCCGAGGTCGCGAAGCAGCACAAGGTGACGATGTGCATCGAGTACCTCAATCGCTTCGAGTGCTACTTCCTGACGACGGCCGCCCAGGCGAAGGACCTCGTGCAGCGCGTCAACCATCCGAGCTTCCGCACGATGTACGATACGTTCCACGCGAACATCGAGGAGAAGAACGCGGCTGGCACGATCAAGGCCCTGCATCCCCACTTCGCCCACGTCCACATCAGCGAGAGCGATCGCGGCGTCCCCGGCACCGGCATGGTCCACTGGGACGAAAGCTTCAAGGCGTTGCGCGAGGTCAAGTACGACGGCTGGCTGGTGATCGAATCATTCGGCCGGGCGCTGCCGGCGCTCGCCGCGGCAACGAAGGTGTGGCGCGACCTGTTTGCATCGCCGGAGGAGGTCTACACGAAGGGCCTGGCATTCATGAAAGCGAAATGGGGGCAGTTTGCGTAATGGCTTGGACTGGCGGACGTCCCTCGGTTGTGATATACTTTGTAGACACGTGGAGAAAATCATGACTACGCAAGTAAGCAAATGGGGCAACAGCCTCGCCGTGCGCATTCCCGGGACCTACGTCAAGGAACTCGAGCTTGAGGATGGCGCCGAGGTTGAGGTGACCCGAGTCAAGGACGGGTTGCTGTTGCGGCCGCGCAAGCACGAATACACTCTCGAAGAATTGCTCGCGAAAATCACACCGGAGAACACTCATGGCGAAACGGACTGGGGCCCGCCCGTCGGGCGCGAAGCATGGTAGTTTCGTGGAAGCGCCGGACGCGGGCGATTTGATCTGGATGTCGTTCACGCCGCAAGCCGGTCGAGAGCAAGCTGGCCGACGCCCAGGTTTGGTGTTATCGCCGCGCTCGTACAACGACAAGGTCGGCCTGTGCCTCGTATGTCCGGTGACGCATCACGCGAAAGGTTACGCCTTTGAGGTCGCCCTTCCCGACGATTTGCCCGTGCAAGGCGTCGTGTTGGCGGACCACCTGAAAAGCGCTGATTGGCGCAAAAGGGGCAGCGACCACATCGCGACGGTGCCGCCGGACGTCCTTGACGATGTGCGCGGCAAGCTCAAGCCACTCCTGGGAATGTGAAAGAAAAAGAGCTAACCGTACAAGGAGTCACCAAGTGCGAGTCACCTTATTTGCGGCCTGTGCATTCGTCGTTGCTACCCAAGCGACCAGCGGCTTGCAGGAAAAGGAACCGAAAACCGTTCGGGTGATCGTCTTTTCGCCGCAGGTGCCGGGCACTGCCGACGGGAAGGTTGCCAAGCTGATCAAGAACGGGACCTTCACGGCTATCGAAGTCGTCGAAGCCAAGGCCACCGCGGTCAAGGTGACCGATATCACGGCCGGCAAGAAAGAAAAACCGACGCAGGAGACGTACCAGCGCCAGAAAATCTCCGTGACCGCGAACAAGGAGGCGTACAACAACGTGGATGTTTTCTTCGCCACGCCCATGACGAAGGGATTCAAGTTGACCAACTTCGTGGAACGCGGCACCTTTACCGGCAAATTACATACGCTGATGGCGCACCACTATATCATCTACGAGGCAA